>CAZUXX010000418.1:0-4129 GCA_964624215.1 uncultured Planctomycetaceae bacterium | reverse complement strand
ATGACTCATTTCCCGCCAGGCGGCGGCACTCGTCCACATAGATTGCGGCGGTCAGTTCGAGCAGCCGGTCGATCTGTGCCTGGGTCGTGTCGGGCAGGCGGTTGGTCAGTTGTTCCACCCAACCCGGTTGTCGGCTCATGGCCACATGCATCATCCGGATGAATGTCGCAACCTCCTCGAAGTTCTGATCCACGATGCGGTTACTGACTGGCGAAACCACCTTCGCGACAGTTTCGACCGCTCCGGAAGGAAACGACACGAACAGGTCAGCCTGGCAGAGATTTCCCGGTGCCGCCCCCCCGGGCACCGTGTCGACATGCAGATGGATGATCGCCCGGGCATGGACGGGTTTGGCCAGCAGCGGACTTGTAAACGTTCCGTCGCAGAACACAATCTGCTGCCGGGGAGCACGGTAGATGACTGTGATCAGTCCGGTGCTCCCGTCACCGGAGTTGGACCGGTACTGGTTCTCCCGGGCCTTCTGCATGGTCATCTCGGTGACCCCCATGGCCCGCCAGATATTGACGGCCATATCGGGCTCTGCCAGAAAATAATCGAGCACCCTGGGGTCCGATTCGATCTGCACGACAGGCAGCCGGCGAAACAGGCTCAGATCGTCAATCACCCCCTGCACCGCCTGGCGATATGTCGGATGCAGCTTGTCCAGAGGGAGCTCATTGATCGCTGACCTGCGAATCCGCCGGGACGACGAACCGTGATTCACAACATCGATTGAAATCTCAGGATCGGCTTCGGTCTGTTGCCGCGGGGCCGCTGCGTGTTGAATGACCGCCGGTCGCCTCGCCTGCGCAGTCGGCTGATCGGCGTAAAGAGGCATCGATGAATGCGTTGCGACGAGCGCCGCCCCCAGAATCAGCTGGCGGCCCAGCCACGAGGGCCTCAGACCGGGCAGAAGGACAGTGCGGGCCTCAAGGCCCGGTGAGTACACGCCGGGCGTGCGCTCCCGAAGAAAGCGTGTCAGCATGGTTCCCCCCCCAAGGACCGGCCGGCGTTCCCCCAATCGCCCGGGTAAGAAACCCGGTCTGCCGTCCGACATGCCGGAGCGATCGTTTTGATCGGCACAACCGGCACTACACGTTTCATCGTCAGCCAGACGGGCCCCGCCACAGTCGAAACGGCGATTTGCCCCGCCTCGACGGAAACCCGGCAAGTTCCCCGGAGCGACGAACCCGTCCCCGAAATCGGTGAGAGAAAGCCCCCGGTTCCCGCGGTCCGGCCTCCCCTCTTGACCGTCAAGATACGGTCAGGAAGGGAGTTGTGACCGAATCACTCCAGGATTGAGCGTCGACCACCAGCGGGAACCCTCCCTATACTCTCTAGAAGACAACCAGGTGTTCGATTGAATCTGCGACCGATGCCGCATCAGCGGCCCAATTCTCGGGTCTGCAGGCGGACTAGCGAGGGAGAGACCGAACATGGTCAATGAATATGTGGAACCACTGGGACCGAGAATCCTGGTGCGAAAGGATGAGGCTCGTCACGAGACCAAAGGGGGCATCGTCCTGCCGGATCAGGCCGAAATCCCCACAATTACCGGGCGGGTCGTCGAAATCAGTGCCGAAGTCGCCCACGACGAAGACTTCCCGGTGTCGAAGTACGACAAGGTGCTGTTCCATCCGAAGCACGCAATTCCGGTCGACTTCGAGCCGGATAACCTGCTGTTCGTCGTCCCGATCGAAGATGTGGTCGCGGTGTTCCGCCGCTCGCGCCCGCCTGTCGCCGGTGACGAGGATGATGACATCGAATCGTCGCACGGCTATCGTGACGACGAGGACAATTGAGGGGGCGGCTTTGACATCAATCACGACTGACATCGAGATTCGCGCCACCACCGAAGCCGATCTGAACGGGGTCGAGCAGTTTATCTCCCCGTTTGTTCAGGCACGGCGCATCCTCCCTCGTACCACCGACGAGCTCGAACAACTGCTCCGGACCGGCTTTGTTGCCGTGGCCGACGGGCAGATCGTCGGCTTTGCCGCCCTCGAAATCTATTCCCGCAAGCTCGCCGAACTCCGCAGTCTCGCTGTCGCCGACGAGTGGCAGGGCCGCGGCGTCGGTCGCCGGCTTGTCCGCGCGTGCGTCGAGCTCGCCCAGGAGCGTCGCGTCTTCGAAGTGATGACGATCACCTCGACCGATGAGTTCTTCCGGCGGTGCGGATTCGATTTCACGCTGCCCGGTGAGAAGAAAGCCTTGTTCCTACAAACGCGGGACGATCCCGAATGATACAGCCGCCGATCGGGCAAAGCGGGTGGTCGCGGCAGGCTGCCGTCCTGCTGGTGCTCGTTCAGGCGGCTTCACTGGCACTGCTGGAAAAGGGAGTCTGGTTCGGTTCACTCGCTTCGCTTGCAGCGGTGCTCTCCCTCTCAAAGAGACTGCGCATCCCCCCGCACCAGCGGCCCCATGGCCTGTGGTTCTGCGGACTGGCGGTGATTCTCGCTCTCAAACACTGGTACGCCCCTGCCAAACTCCCCGAGCAGATCACGTACCTCAATACGCCGATCGCCTACGAGCTCGCCAGATTCCTCATCCTCTGGCAGATCGTTCAGTTGTACGTGGAACATCCCCGGGGCCACCTTCCCCGGGGATTCGTCGCCGCTGCCATGCTGAGCATGGTGTTCGCCTCGGACGTCCGGTTGAACCCCGATACCCGCGAGCTGTCCTCAGTGCTCTGCCTGTCGTTTGTGGCCGCGTTCGGCTGTTATGCCGCGGCACAGCGGCAAACGGTGGGCCGCGGGGGCGTCTTGCCCGTCGTCATCGGCATCGTCGCGCTGACGACCGTCGTGGCCGGTGGTGCAGCCATCGCCGAGGTACTGCGGACTCATCAGCATACGTTGAGTAATCTGCTGGAGGGTCGTTCGCGAGAACTGGACTCCATGCGCCCTGGCTTCAGTGGACAGGGGAGAATCGGTGACATCGCCGGCTGGCAGACCAGCGACGCAGATCGCATTGCCCTCACGGGAGTCTGCGAATCCAATCCCGGATACCTCCGCGGATGCACCTTCGAAGAGTACTGGAAGTCCAGCTGGTCGGCCCTGCTCAAGGAGGAGATCATCGCGCCTTCACGTCCGCTGCCGGGGATGCTCCCTCACAAGCGTCACGCAACTTTTGTCTTCGGAGACGTGTCCCCCCACAGCGACCTCGCCTGGACCCGCATGGAGCTCACCCCCGCCCCGTCGGCGGCCGGACGACTGTTCCTTCCGCTCCACACGGTCGCTCTGGCGGCAGAAGACGAGTACCTCGCACTGAGCCCGAACCGGCTGATTCGCCGCACAACCCTGATCAATACCCCCTACATTGCCGCCCGGGCCGAGGAGCCGGAACAGGAGATTCTCAACGACGAAATTCGCCAGCGCCTCCTGGGAGTTCCCGATTCTCTGCACGATGTTCTCGAACCACTGGCTGCTGAGATCTTCGCCGATCGGGAGACCATCGACGAGAAAGTCGAGGCTCTCAAAGACTGGTTCCGTACCCGGTATCGATACCACTTGCGTTCTGTGCTGACTCCCTCGAGGCGGGATCGCGTCGAGTTGTTTCTTACAGAGGAAAACTCCGGTCATTGCGAACTTTTTGCCTCGGCGGGAGCCCTCCTGTTGCGGACCGCCGGAATCCCCAGCCGCTACGTCACCGGCTACGTGATGGCGGAACGAAATAAACCGGGCAACTACTGGGTTGCCCGCCGCCGCGATGCGCATGCCTGGGTCGAGGTCTACGACGATCAGACCCGGTCCTGGAGGACCGTCGAACTGACACCCGAGCAAGGCGTCCCCACCCCCCGGGAGTCCGATACCTGGAGGGACTGGGCGGAAGCCCAGTGGCACTGGCTTCTGAGTTGGCACGAGACAGTCGACGCCGAAGGAATCGCCGGCACGCTGGTAATGGTGGCCGATCGGTTCCTCTCACGATTCGGCCTGCTGGTCATGGGCGGAATCGCCGGTGGCTTGTGGCTGTTGAGGAGGCGACGGAGTCGCCTGACCCGGGCCGACGGTGAAGTTTCCCTTCCCACCCACGCAGAACTTCATGCGTTGCTCGTCTCGGTCGATCGCCTGGCCCGCCAAATGGGATTCGCACGATCCCGCGGAGAAACGCTCTCGCAGTTCGCCCAGCGGTT
>CAZUXX010000417.1:448-4136 GCA_964624215.1 uncultured Planctomycetaceae bacterium | reverse complement strand
GCCGGAAGCGTCCCCCCGCGATCAACACCGGCATGTTCCGGTTGTCGTGGCTGGAGCCGTTGCCCAGGTTACTCGTCAGCAGCACGCTGGTGTTGTCCAGCAGCGTGCCGTCCTGTTCCTCCGTATCCCGCAGTTGCCGCAGGAAGTCGCCCCACGACGCAACGATCGCGGTCTCGACCAGGGCAAGCTGTTCAAGCTTCTCTTCATCGCGACCGTGGTGGCTCAGGGCATGGTAGCCCTGCTCGACTCCCTCGATCGGCACGACACCGCCGGACCCGCCCAGGTGCAGCGTGATGAACCGCGACGAGTCGGTCTGCAGGGCCAGCCGCACCATGTCACTCATCAGCCGCTGGCGACCGACGAAATCGTTCGGATTCGAGATGTCCACCGGACGGGTGATATCGACCGGCGGCTTCGGGCGGTTCGCCCACGCTTCCGATTCGACGAGACGCCGCTCCAGATCGCGAACACTCGTGAAGTAGGCATCCAGACGGTCCCGGTCACCGGCCCCCAGTTGCCGCTGTAGGGCGCGGGCATCTTCGGCCACGAGATCCATGATGCTCTGCCCTTCGCGGGCCCGGGCAATCTGCCGCTTGCGCTCTTCCGGAGAATCACTGATGAACAGCCGTGTGAACAGCCTCGCCGGGGAGTTCTCGGCCGGAATCATCGAGCCGTTCTCGGTGTAAGACGGACTGTTGCTCCCCGACAGTCCGAGCACCAGTGACGGAAACCGCGTCTCGTGACCGAGATGCTTCGCCATCAGCTGGTCGACCGAGA
The DNA here is from genome assembly GCA_964624215.1 of uncultured Planctomycetaceae bacterium. Classification (GTDB taxonomy): domain Bacteria; phylum Planctomycetota; class Planctomycetia; order Planctomycetales; family Planctomycetaceae; genus CAZUXX01. The sequence continues at coordinate 3,359 of CAZUXX010000417.1, read as the reverse complement.
TGGTGTTGCGCGACTGGGCGGCACTCGACATCGGCGCAGCACTCAGCAGGCTCGCCTCCGCACGGTGACCTCCCGACACACCGGGATGCGACGTCCCCGAAATCACGGTGAAGTGATCTCGAAGATCCTCCAGTTGAGCCAGATACCTCGACGGCTTGTACCCGCGGCCGGTCTGCTCCGGATTGAGGTGGTCCGCATGCAGCCCCAAACCGAGTGTCATCGACACGAATCGCCGGGGCGACTTTTTCACCGGGGCGGCAGCGAACGTCGATTGCATCGCGCTCAGCCAGGGCATGGCCATCGCCACGCCGGCGCCTCGCAACACGGTGCGGCGGCTGAGCTTCTTCTGAAAATTGAATTCCACGTGCTTCATGATTGCTCCACGTTCGCTTTCAGGGCTAGGTGTGCGTTCAGGGGGGAGCCCGCCTCAATACTTACTTTGTCAGGAAAATCGGGCTGGTCACCGTCGCCAGCAGAAGAGAACGGAGTCCGTACTCGCTCTCCGCCGATCGATCCAGAATCTGCTCGATGGCATCGCGATCCGCGTACAAAACCGGGGCCCCGGTCCCGTACACGACCAGTTTCTCAGCCACGTTCCTCGCCAACTGCCGCGGATTCGCAGCACTCAGTTTCCGGAACTCGTCCACATTCTCAAATTCGCGGCCATCCTTCAGGTAATAGGCAGGATTGATCTTCGGCCGCTGACCCTTCGAATCCTTTTGCGGGTATCGGTCGCGCCATTGCCCCGCCGGGTCGAAATTCTCCAAAGCATAGCCCGGCGGGTCGATTTTCACATGACAGCTGGCACAAGCGACCTGCTCCCGGTGTTTCTCAAGTTGATCCCGGATGGTGCGGGCACCACGAATATCCGGTTCGATGGCCGGGATTCCGTCCGGCGGCGGGGGAATCTCTTCACCCAAAAGCCGCTCCGAAACCCACACCCCACGGATCACCGGCGAGGTCGTCGTCCCGTTCGCAGTCACCTTCAGCAGCGCGCCATGAGTCAGAATGCCGCCGCGGTGCGAATCCGCCGGCAGCGACACCTTCTGCAACTCATCGCCCTCGATCCCGTCGATGCCGTAGAAGCGGGCCAGGCGGCTGTTGAGGAACGTGAAATCGGCATCCATCAACCGCGCCACACTCGCGTTCCCGGCGAGCAACGTTTCGAGAAACGTGTGTGTCTCTTCCAGCATCGAATGCTGCACGATCGAGTCGAACGCGCGGTACATCCGCGTATCAGGCGTGGTGGCATCGATCTGATCCAGGTCCAGCCACTCGGCGGAAAAATCCTCGACGAATCGTCGGGATCCCTTCCCCTCCAACAGTCGGTTCGCTTCTTCGCGAATCGTGTCCGGGTCGCGAAGCCGCCCGGCCTCCGCCAGCTCCATCAACCGGGAGTCCGGCGTGCTGCCGGTCAGGAAGTAGCTCAGTCGAGTGGCAACCGCATAGTCGTCAAGCTGCCCCGGCTCCTCTGTGAAATACAGAAACCGCGGCGAACACAAGAGCGCGCGGTAGCCGACCCGCAGGGCATCGACAAACTCGGCTCCGTCCGCCAGGGCGGCATGCGACAGCGCCACATATCGCTGCAGATCGTCCTCGGACAGCGGTCGACGAAACGCCCGGTAAGCAAACCGCCCGATCAGCTGGCTAAGTGCTTCCTCCGGCGAGTCAGCCCGCACACGGAATCGCTTTCCCTTGTCGACCGGTTCGACACTCAGATCGCCGAACAGAATCTCCCGAATCTCGTCGTCCGTCGCGCCGAGATGAATCCGCTCCATCGTCAGCCGGTCGATGGCAATGCCCGGCAGTTCCTGGTCTTCCCCTTCTCCAACTCCAACCTGACCACCGGCGAATCGCCCCTTTTTGAGAGTCGTGTCACCCGGGCGAATCTCAAGCATGTGACGTCGCGGCAGCCATGCCACGAACTCGATCTCACGGGGCTCCGGCATCGCCTCAAATGCCGTCACATGCGTCAGCAGCGGGGCACTCGAGACACACAAACCGGTTTTGACCGTCGTCCAGACCCCTCCCGTTTTCGGTGGTTTCAGACACGAAATGGTCAGCCGGAACCGGTACCAACCGTCCTCCGGCGCCGTCGTCGCAGGCGTTCGACCGTAGTAGATCAGTCCCGACGACCAGACCACCGCCTTCCCTTCGCGCATCTCCGGTTCGCGGCAGCGGCGGCGGGGATTTTTCCGTGCCACGCCTTCGGCATCGAAATCCCGCTCGTACCGGTCTTCGGGCGTCAGCGCACGCCGGAACGCTTCGTCCAGCGCAAGATCAACGACTGTCAGATGACGCTCCAGCTGGAAGTGTGACATCGCCTGCCCGTCGGCGACAGTCGAAAAGCCGTGAGACTTCTGGTCTTCAGGCAGCTGATACGCCAGCGGAATGTCGATCCCCAGCAAATCGTGCAGCGAACGTTCCACCTCGCGCCGTGTCAGCCTGCGCCCGCGAACCCGGCCCTCCCGGGCATCTCTCCGCTCAAGACTCGCCCGCAGCCAGTCCCCCGTCGTCTTGATGAACGCGTCCCGGTCCTTCCCGGCAAGGTCCGCAAAGTCAGCCGGAGGCATCTCCCCCGCCGCGACGCGATCGACAATCCGCGTCCATCGGTAAGCATCGTTCACGCTCGAACCGAGTCCGGTCACATCCAGGCCGGCCTCGGCCGCATCCCCTTCGTGACAGTCGGCACAGTGAGTCTGCAGGAACTCCCTTGTCGGCGGCGGAATTGTCGCGTCGGAAGCAACTCCAACAGTCGTCAACAGCACAGCCAGGAGCAGTCCGGCAGTGCGCGCAAAACATCGACTACGCATCAGCAGGAGAGACATCAACAGGCATGTTCAGGCAGGGACGTGCCGCAGCAACGTCGAATCAGGCGGGCAAGGATCCATTCGATGGATCAATCCAATTA
>CAZUXX010000417.1:0-438 GCA_964624215.1 uncultured Planctomycetaceae bacterium | reverse complement strand
ATGCTGTCCACCTCGGTCTCAAAACGAAACGACCCCGGTCCATCCGTCGGGATCGACCGGGGTCGCGCTGCACTGAATTCAGCGTCGACTCGCGAATCCGTCAGTATCCGGCACAAGTCCCCGCGCAGGTCCCGCATGTCCATTTCGGAGCCTCGGCGGTCGGGAACACACAGTCAATCGCGCACTGGTCGTTGTCACACTCGTCACGAAGGTCCATGAAGGCGGAACCGGCTGTACTCGACTTGATGCCGAACCCATGCCGGAATCCGTGTCGCTTGAACGAACGGAATCCCCCGAAGAAGTAAGTCTGGTTGGCAGAGCCGATTGCGTCAGCAACGTCGTTCAGTTCCGCATTCACCGCGTGCTGCACTTCACTCAGGCCCACGATCAGGCCGATGACAAGCACACCGAACAAGGTAAGCACAATGCCTTGCAGGA
>CAZUXX010000416.1:0-4174 GCA_964624215.1 uncultured Planctomycetaceae bacterium | reverse complement strand
TCTCGTCCGCAAGCACGACATTGTGGAACAGCGGACCGGCGAGAAACCGGAATTCCCGCTCCCCCGTCTCACGATTCTGCTGGAGCACCTCGGTGCCCGTGATGTCGGCGGGCATCAGGTCCGGCGTGAACTGGATCCGCGCAAACGTCATCGACAGACACCGCGAGAGCGTCGAGATCATCAGCGTTTTGGCGAGACCCGGGACCCCTTCCAGAAGACAGTGACCGCGGCTGAACAGGGCGATCAGCAACTGGTCGATCACCTCCGACTGCCCGACGATCACACGCGACATCTGCTCGCGGATCTGCTCATAAGCTTTCTGCAGCTTGTCGATCGATTCCGTCGACTGGCTGCTCACGGTTTCGGACATTCGCCGTCTCCCTGCGGTCTACACGGATTCCGTGGCGGCATCTCCATGGACATGGCCTGCACCGGTGCAGGAGGACCCCGCCACTGACGTTAACGCTTTCCCTGGACGTCCTTCAGCCGCTCCGACACTGCGCTGCGGCGGACGGGCAATGGTACGCCACCCGGGGGCAGAGAGGAAAGGTGGGGCAGGGGCCCCAGGCTGGCGCCGGAGATTTTTGATGTCGATCGAGCACGGCCTGATCCGCCCGAACGCCCGGCACACCAGCGAATCACTCCTCCGTCGGACCGGAGCCGGCACGCACTCGCTTCTCGATCGCTTCGAGAATGAACGGCAGGTAGAGCACACCACTGTAGTGATCAGCGAGCAATCGCGTGTGATGCGCGTCGTCGAGTTGCATCGCTTCGCCCAGCCGTTCAGCGTTCGCCGGCGGAATGACGGTGTCGCGGGTCGCCGAGTACAGCCACGTCGTCTGCGGGTTGACGCGATGAGCAAGTCGGAGTGGTTCGACCTGCCGGCACAGGGCCTTGACGGCGTCATCATCCAGACCGGCACTCGCCAGCCGCTGACGGATCTTCGCTGCGTCCCGCTGTCCGTTCTGCAAAATGTCGAACAGATTTCCTCCCGCCAGCATCAGAAAGACGTGGTCGTACGCCCGATCGAGCCCCGCCGAGGTCGCCGAAACGATCGCCCCGAGACTCGTTCCCTGCAGTGCAACGGCCGATTGATCGACGTGCGGCAGGGCCCGCACCGCATCACGCGCGCGGCGGACATCCCCCACCGCCTGGCGGATCGCCTTCACGACACTGGCCGCGGGAGGTCGGGTCCCGGGAGCGATCCGCTGGCCATAGTACGGCAAGTGCAGCAGAAACGCGTGCAGCCCGCGGGCCTGCAGTCCACGGGCGAACAGCCGGCCCACCGTCATGTTTCTGCCAGACTCGTGCACGACGACGACCGCCGGGGCAACAACGACACCTCCGGCATCATCGCGGGCGGGATACCATTCCATCGTGACGACATCGTTGTGCTCGTCACCGCTGGGAAGCGGACTGGGAAACCGGACGAGCACCTCGCTTTCGGCCACCGGTGACTCGTCGCACGTGACTTCGAACCGCTCCGAAACCCATGCCAGCCCCTTCAGACACTCCCGTGCGTCAGCGTCCGGCTCCTCCCCCGGCTGCAGGGTGTCACTGGTGGAGAACGTCTGCCCCCTGAGTGCCGAAAGCAGCGGTCCATCCGCAGCCGGGCACCGGTTGTGAAGTAGACCGACTCCCAGACAGACAAGAAGTACGAAGCGGGCCAGCGGGGACATCGAACTTCCTTATGACGAAAGACAGAGAACCATCAGACAGGGTCTGTCGCGAGCATCGCACATGGGAGCCGTTGTGACCATGTTGCAGGTGCGATTCTGGCAGGACGATTTGTCCCGGGAACGTCGTGCCGGCGGAAGGCGTCCGACTCACTGCACCGTCGTCGACTCGATTCAGTACGCCAGGACGCATCTCTGGTATGCACTCCCGTAAGCCAACAACACGCCGCCGGGAGTGGAGACCCGGCAGAAAAACGTCCCGGCCACGAGAACAGTTGAGGACGCAGTCGGCCGCAGACTCCGCGCCGCACCGCCGCCTTGAAGCTGAATGTGGCAGAGGTCATCATCCTCGCTTCGATCGCCGGTTCGCGGTCTCTTTCTTCTCCCGCTTAGTCGCAAAGGTCCATTCGCAAAGGGTCACAATGTTTGTCAGACAGTCTGTCCGTTGGTCACTGCCGCTGGTTCTCTTCACACTCCTCGCCGGGTTGACGGGATGCGGCAGCGGAGTGGACTTCCCGCCACTCGGTCAGGTCACTGGCAAACTGACCGTCGACGGCGAACCGATCGAGGGCGCCACGATCGAGTTTGTTCCGGAGGAAGGGGGACGCCCGTCGATGGCGACGACCGACGACCAGGGGAACTACACGCTCCGCTGGTCTCCGGATGCAGAAGGAGCCACCATCGGCACCCATACGGTGGTCGTACGGACCGAACGTGCCCCATTCTCCCCCGAAGGGGACGAGGGGACACCGGTGGAAGAGCGGCTGGAACTGCTGCCCCCCGAGTACAACGATGCGTCGACCCTGAAGAAAGAGGTGGCAGCCGGGAGCCAGGTGATCGACCTCGATCTCGAAACGAACGGGTTCCAGCCCGGAACGGCTTCGCCCCGGCAGGTGGATCCGTAAGCAACGCCAGTCCCGCAAGAAGCAGTCACCAACAGCACGAGAGCCAGCCGGTCTGTATCGACCGACTGGCTCTCGTTGCTTTGACACGGACTTCGCTGCTTACGGCACAGTCACGGGAATCCCGTCGCCAATACCCGCAAGGGCTTCGAAGACACTGTCAATCTCATTCGTCACGCTGTTGAGGTCGATGTTCTCACTCAAGAACGCGACCTTGCCGTCACCCATGGCAAACTGGGCTCCACCGGGGTGAGAACTGCTGTACGCCTGGCAATTGGAACAGTTATCCCCCATGCCAGTCGAATTCGGGAGGGTATTGATCGGAACGTGAGTCGTCCCGGTGATCGACAGCAACCCCTGGTTCGCGCTCGAGCTGCCCCCGCTGAAGACTCCGCTTCCATAGGGAGAACTCGCGGTCGGGCCGTTCCCCCCGTTGTCTCGAACGACATACAGCATCGCGGCATGGGCGGGCCGACTCCTGATGCGATACGTCCGCTCACCGAGCAGAATCGTGTTGCTGCTGCCATCGGTCCAGTCACGGAACTTGACGCTGCTGTTGGCAAAGAAGGTGCCCGTCGCACCCGTTGCACCGTTCAGCGGATTCGTCGCCTGGAACAGGCGAACCGCCTTGGTGTTGTTCGAAGCAACATAGTTCGCTATCGCCACCGGGATGTTCTTCCCGGCAGAGTTGTCGACGCAGTAGCCCGCCTCGGCCGTCGAGAAAATCGCCGGCTGCGGAGACGACGGGCAGGTGAAAACGTCAATTTGCGTCTTGAAAGCATCCTCATCGGCATCCAGGGCAGCGACCGGAAGACCACCACTCACATTCAACTGGTCGTACTTCGGCTTCTGCTCAATCTGCGGCAGGATCATCGCCGACCACGCCCAGTGCGGCTGATCGTCAACCGCCATCGATCCGCCGGGAGCCCCGCGCAGGTCGACATACGCCGGAGGCAGACACTTGTATGAACTCTCGTAGCTGTGGATCGCCAGAGCCAGGTTGTGCAGATGATCCTGACACTGGCTCTTGCGGGCCGCCTCCCGCACCTGTTGCACCGCCGGCAGCAGCAACGCCACGAGAATCGCGATGATCGCAATCACCACCAGTAACTCAATCAGAGTAAATCCCGCTCGCTTGGATCGCATGACTGTCCCCTTCGTGAATGATGAAGAAATGAAGCACGGGCAGTCCCCCCGGATCAGAAGTGGATCCAAGCCAGACTGGCTTCTTGAAAAGTCGAGTCAGGGTTTCCCGTGAAAGGCGCGCAGGTACACGCTAGCGGGAAACTTTACCGCGGCGGTCACACCAACGCAAACTGATATCACGATCCGCGACTCTCTCGAACCGACTCGCTGTGCGTGACAAGCCCCCGGCGCGACTACAATGGGGAAGGATCCCTCCCGATCCGCGATGTGACTGCAATTGCGGCCGCCGGATGGATCCCGGCCCGGGAAGGGGTTGCCGTTCACGGCCAATTCGCTCACGATCTGGCACTCTCCATGGTCTGGTAGTCGGAATGAACCGCGCGGCACAGCGTTCTGAACTGGCGAGTGCACACCGGGCAGTTGGCATCGTCGCCTTTGCCCTGCTGTGCG
>CAZUXX010000415.1:0-4188 GCA_964624215.1 uncultured Planctomycetaceae bacterium | reverse complement strand
CGACGTCCGAATCCGACGATCGGCTACATGGCTGAGGAGATCGGGGACAACGGCACCGCGGGTCTGCAGGGGGCGTATCTGTCCCAGACGTTTGTACGGGGTGAGAAGCTGGAGTGGTCGCAGCAGGTGGCGGGCTGGGAGGTTCGCTCGCGCGAGTGGCAGGTGGAGGCGCAGCGGCTGCGCGAGGCCGATGATGTCCGCCGGCTGTATTACGAGGTGGCGGGGGCCCAGCAGCGGCTGGCGGTGATCGAGGACCTGCACGAGATTGCGCACCGGGGGGTGGAGAACGCGAACTCGCTGATGCAGGCTCTGCAGGCGTCGCGTCCGGATGTTCTGCAGGCGGAGATTCAACTGCAGGAAGTGGAGGTGCTGCGGGCGAACACGCTGTATGAGCTGGAAGCAGCGTGACTCCGCCATCCTGGGTTATAACTTGCCCGATGGCTGGCGAGCGTGGTCGGGGATCCGCACATGCCGCGGGCTGTTGTGGAGAACCGGCTGGACGATCCTCAACCGGTGCGGGACCGGGAGACGGCGCTATCGCAGTTGATGGCGATGAGTCCGGAGTTGCGCGCGGCGCATGCGGAGGTTCATCGTGCCCGCAGCATGATTTCGCGCGAGCGGGCACAGCCGATTCCGAACGTCGAGTTCCAGGTGGCTGCCCTGCACAATGCCGCTACGGGGGATGAGGTGGCTAACGTGCAGGTGGGATTGCCGCTGCCGCTGAACAACCGGAATGACGGGAATATCTGCCGCGCGCACGCGGAGTATCAGCGGGCATTGTGGAACGTCGAGCGGCTGAAGCTGGATCTGCAATCGCGGCTGGCCGCTGCCTTCGGGCAATACAACGCGGCACTCAACCAGGTGCGGATCTACGAGAACGAGATCCTGCCGCGGGAATCGGAGACGCTGCGACTGATCGAAGCGGCCTACCCGATCCAGTTCGACTTCCTGCGAGTGATCACCGCCCGGCGGAGTTACTTCGAAGCGCAGCTGGAGTATGTGACGGCGCTGGTCAACCTGCGACAGGCGGAGGTCGCACTGGACGGGCTGCTGCTGGAAGGGGGACTGTCGGGCGTCGATGACACGGAGATTGATGACAGCGGGCGGTCGAACGCGCTGAGCGGGCAGTAGATGGAGAGGTGCCGGGCGCATCGGGCGCTGCGTCGGCGGTGAGCCTGGCCGCCGGTGCTGCGGTTGTGCCCGGTGGTTGTCCGGTGGTGGGGCATCGGCGAAGATGGCAGGGCGAGCTATCCCTGACCGGTTGATGCGATGTCTCTGAGTACGCTGCCGCTGAGTTATTGCACGAACGTTCATCCCGGTGTGACCGTCGACGCAATCGTCGAAGGTCTGCAGACGTACACCGCAGCGGCGGCCCGCGGGTGGGGCGAGCGGCTGGCGGCAGGGCTGTGGCTGGCAGAGCCGGTGATCACGGAGCTCGAAACTTCACCGGGAGCACTTGACCGGCTGCAGGGGACTCTGAGTGAGAACGGGCTGACCTGCTACACGCTGAATGCGTTCCCGCAAGGGAATTTTCATTCGGAGCGGGTGAAGGAACAGGTGTACCTGCCGGACTGGTCGAGTGAGCGGCGGCGGCAGTACACGTCGTCGTGTGCGCGTGTGCTGGCCCGGCTGCTGCCGGAGGGGTGCGAGGGGAGCCTGTCGACCGTTCCGCTGGGGTTCAAGGAGCTTCCACAGTCGGCTGATTTTGTTGACCGCTGCATCGAGCAGTTGCTGGCGACGGCGCGTCTGCTGGATGAGATCCACGACGCGACGGGACGGGTCCTGCGACTGGCGATCGAGCCTGAACCTGTGTGTGTGCTGGAGACGACGGAAGAGACGCTGGCGTTTTTCGGTCGTCTGTTCGCGGAAGCGGAGCGGCAGGACCTGTCGGAGGTGGCGCGGCGGCACCTGGGCGTGTGCTACGACGTGTGTCACCAGTCGGTCGAGTTCGAGGATGTCGCCGGTTCGATTGCGCAGTTGCAGCAGGCGGATGTGCGGATCAACAAGGTGCATATCACGTGTGCGGTGCGTGCGTTGAAACCGTGGGAGAACGCCGAGGTGCGGGAGGCGCTGACGCATTTCGTCGAACCACGGTACCTGCATCAGACGATGGCCCGGACCGCGGACGGACAGGTGGTGCGTCACACCGATCTTTCAGTCGCGTTCTGTGAAGATCCGCCGGAGACGTTTCGCCATTCTGAGGAGTGGCGGGTGCACTTTCATGTTCCGGTGAGTGAAGACCGGCTTGGCCCGCTGGAGACGACGCGGGGGGACCTGCGGCGGGCTCTCGAGGCGGTGCGGGATCTGCCGTACGCACCACATCTGGAAGTCGAGACGTATACCTGGGGCGTGTTGCCGACGTCGACGCGCCCCCCGCTGGTTGAGGGGCTGGTTGCGGAACTGGAGTCGACGCGGCGGATGCTGGGGGAGCTTCGCGAAGAGCGTCGAGAGCTTTGAGTCCGGTGGCGATGCTCTCACGTCGCCGGAGGGTCAGCCTGCGGTCCGGAGCCGAGCGATCAATGTCCCTGACATCCGCCGACCCGGTCATCGCCATGACGGGATGGCATTTCAGACCGCCGGGACGGCATGTCAGCCAGACCATGGCTCCCGGCGGCTGCGGCTGTCTTCCCGCTGGAGTCAGACGGGAGCCTGCCCCATGCGACTGACGAATTGCGAGCGACGGTCTGCGACGCGACCGGGGTACGCCAGACGGTGAGTTTTCTGTTCGTTGTCGGGGTTTACATTCTCTCGGGTGCGGCGATGCCGAGGAGATCGAGTCCCCGGGAGAGGATGCGTCCGGTGAGGTCGACGAGTGCCAGCCGACTGTTGCGAAGCTGGTCTGTCTCGGCCTTGAGGACGGAGCACTGTTCGTAGAACGCCGTGAGGGCTCCGGCGAGTTCGAAGAGGTATTGGGTCAGCAGGTTTGGTTTGGCTTCGGCCGCGGTGGCGGTGAGGGCCTCGCTGAACTGGCAGAGCTTGAGAGCGAGGGCCCGCTCGGCCGGCTCCTGCAGGATGATCTCGCCGGACAGGGTCGACCGGTCGACCGCTCCCTTGCGGAAGATCCCGCAGAGGCGGGCGTGGGCGTATTGAAGATAAGTCGCGGTGTCTCCCCGCAGGGCGAGCATCTTGTCGTAATCGAAGACGTAGTCGCTTTCGCGGTTGTGCTTGAGGTCGGCGTACTTGATGCCTCCGAGACCGACGATTTCGGCGATCTGCTGTCGGCGGGTGTGGTCGAGTTCGGGGGCCGGCTGCCCGGTCTCATCGGTCTTGGCGTCGTCGCTTTCGGAGACGATGGCATAGGCCCGGGCCACGGCTTCGTCGAGGAGACCTTCGAGGCCGACGGTGTCGCCGCTGCGGGTTTTGTAGGGGCGGTTGTCCTTCCCCATCACCGTGCCGAACTGCACGTGTCTGAGGGTGACGTTGTCGTAGCCCCACAGTCCGGCCGTCGCAAAAAGAAGCTTGAAATGCTCACTCTGGCGATGATCGACGACGTAGAGGATCTCGTCGGCCTGGAGCTGCTCGACGCGGTAGCGGATGGTGGCGAGGTCGGTGGTGGCGTAGGTGTAGGCTCCGTCGGCTTTCTGCACGATGAAGGGGGCGTCGTTGCCTTCGACGAAGACACACTGGGCGCCATCGCTTTCGCGGGCGAGCCCCTTTTGCTGCAATTCGCGGACGACGTCGGCGAGCATCGGATCGTAGAAGCTCTCGCCCAGCGTCTTGTCGAAGGAGATCCCGAGCCGCTCGTAGATGCGGTCAAGTGCCGCAAGACATTTGGGCAGGAAGTTCTCCCACAGGCGGCGGTTTTCTTCGTCTCCGGCGTGGAGTCTGGCGGTTTCCTCGCGGGCGAGGCGGGCGATCCCGGGATGCTGCTGCGCGAGGGCGTGGAGTTCGGGCTGCGACTCGACGGCGGTGACCTTGCCACGGAGCGATTGCAGTTCTTCTTCGGCCGCGGCGACGTCGCTGCGGAGCTTCTTCAACCGCTTTTTCTGTTCTTTGGGGTCGGCGGACTGGTCGTTCCGGGCCGCGTCGAGCTGCTGCTGTGCCGTGGCGAGGCGGTGTTCGAGGCGTGGGATGGCGGCAAGGGCGTCGTGATAATCGCTGAGCTGATTGACCAGCCGGGAGAGGCGTGCGAGTTCGGCGACGGCATCGCGGTCGAAGGCTTCCTGATCGAGGAAGTGCTTATAGCCG
>CAZUXX010000414.1:0-4194 GCA_964624215.1 uncultured Planctomycetaceae bacterium | reverse complement strand
TTCTTCGAGCTTGGTGAGTGTCTGGCGGTAGTGACGGGTTCCTGCCGGTGCCTTGTCGGCATAATGCAGGTCGGTAACAAGTCCCACCCGGAGCGGGGGCGCTGCGTCGTCGGCGGGCAGGATCGCCGGGCCGAAAGACGCGGCTGTCAACACGAGGGTCCCCTGCTTCAGGAACGCCCGGCGGCCCAGACGGAGATCGTTGTGGCCAATCGTCATTTCTCGTTCCCTCCCGATTCTGCAAGATAGCGGAGGCCGTTGTCTTCATCCGGCACGGCGATCCGGACGAAGCCGATGCAGCCTGTCTCTTTGTTACATCGTCCGACGGCTGACAGCATGCGGCCGTCGGGAATTCCCTCGATGCCGAGAGAGCAGTTGAACTCGTAGCGGCCCTGCATCCGGAAGTCGGGGTCGGTCACGAGCAGGATTTGCGGGCTGCCGTAACACCCGAACCACCAGCGTCCATGAGCGAAGGTGGCTGTCTGGATTCCCAGGCGGGTGTGCCCGCTGTTGATGACGTGCTTTTTCTTGAACCGAAACGCGGGGTCGTATTCGTAGACGTAGTTCTCTTCGACGCCGTCGGGAAGTCCTCCCACGACGAAGAAGTGGCCGCGGTGAAAGCCGATTCCTCCGGCTCCGTGGAACACCTCCTGTACCTCGTGCCGGTCGGTTTCCTTCAGGGATTCGGCATCGTAGACGTACACCCAGGAGTCGGCGTTGCCCTGCGGGTCATTGAACTTGCCGAGATTCACAGCAACATAGAGCTTGCCGTCGTGACGGCAGAGATCGCCGTGGTGGTTTGCGACGGGAATCTGTTTGAGGAGTTTGCCGTCCAGGTCGGTTTTGACGAGCGTCGTTGTGAAGGACCAGTAGATGGCCTGGCCGTCGGTGCAGATGCCCTGCAGGTGGTGCCGGTACGTTCCTTCACACGTGACGGGATGAAACGTGGGGCGGCTGGAATCGTTGCCGGCGGGAGCGTCCGCGGCGTGGATCGGGAGAACGGTGAGTAACAGCAGGCAGGTGAGGGAAGCAAGGTGTCTCATGAGAAGTCCTTTCAATGATGTTCGCCACATTGTCGCTGGAGAGGCCGGGTAATGCACGCCGGACGACTTGCCCGGGCGCTTCCTCTTCACCTGCTGGCCGCCGGAACCGGCGGACGATTTTGTTGTGGTTGTGTCGTCGGCGCCAAACGGGTTGCACCAGGGATTGCCAGCGACTTCCTTGACCATCATCCGGGCACCGGCCGGTGTGTGACGGCGGAGTCCGGTGCCGGAGGGAGGCAAGCATGATCCGCCTGAAACGTGTCTACGACGAGGCATCCACACAGGATGGGCTGCGGATTCTCGTCGAGCGGCTGTGGCCGCGTGGCGTCAGCAAGGAGAAGGCGGCGGTCGATCTGTGGCTGAAGGATCTGTCACCCACGACCGAGCTGCGGAAGTGGTACGGCCATGATCCCGAGAAGTGGGACGAGTTCCGCAAGCGCTACTGGTCGGAGCTGGACGAGAGAGGTGATCTGCTGACGCTCCTGAAGCACCGGACGTCGGAGGGGAACGTGACGTTCGTTTTTGCCGCCAGCGATGAGGAGCGGAACAGTGCGGTGGCGTTGAAGGAGTATCTCGAGACGAAGCAGTGAGATGCGGTGACCGATTGTGTTGCCCGGGCGATGCTTGTCAGCCGGCGTTGGTCCAGACCCGCTCGCCGCCGGTCCAGGCCTCGCGGATCTTCAGTCGTGTTCCGGGCCCGTGGTAGTCAAAGAGGATCAGCTCGGCGGGCGAGCCGGGGGAGAGGGTCGCGACGTCGAATCCCAGAAGGCTGGCGGGGCGCCGGGACGCCATGTCGCAGGCCTGGGAGAGGGAGACCTCGGCGTGGGTCATGATGGTGGCCACGCAGGTGTCGAGGTGCTGTCCGGAGCCGGCGAGGTACTGCCGCTGCCCGGCGATCACGATCGGGCCGTCGGCGAGCACTTCGAAGACGGCATCGCCGTAGGGGTATTCGCCCGGGGGGAGGCCGGCGAGTCCGGAGGCGTCGCAGGTGAGGATGATCCGCTCGGGGCTCTTGGCGCGAACGAAAGTTTTGAGGACGGCGGGAGGCAGATGGTGACCATCGGCAATGAGGCTGGCCGTGAGGCGGTCTTCGGCCAACTGGTCCCAGAGAAAGTTGGGATGCCTCCGGATCATTCCGGCTGCTCCATTCCCCAGGTGGGTGCTGAGGACGGCACCGGCATCGACGACGGCCGCAATCTGGTCGGAGGTTGCGGCGGTGTGGCCGATCGCGACCCGCACCCCCTGCCGTACGAGTGCTGCTGTGAACCGGGCGGCCCCGTCTGCCTCGGGGGCGAGAGTGACGAGACGAATGCGTCCGTCGGCGGCCTCCTGCCACTCGTGGAATTCCTCGAGATCGCAGGCACGGATGTGTTCTCGCGGGTGGGCGCCGCGGGGGCCGTCTTCGGCAGAGAGGAAGGGGCCTTCGATATGGATGCCCGGCATGATCCGGTCAATCCACGCTTCGCTTTCGCAACAGCTGCGCAGCAGGGAGAGGCCGCGAATGATGGCTGAGCGAGAGTTGGTGATCAGCGTTGGACAGAGACGGGTAATGCCGTAGCGGAAGTGAGCCCGGAGGACCTGGGCGACCTCCTCGGGAGTGAGGTCGGCATCCCCGAACCAGTGGCCTCCGAAGCCATTGATCTGCAAATCGAAGAAGGCGGGAGCAACGATCGGCAGGTTGCTCGTGTTCAGATCGTCGCCGGGTCGGATGTCGGCGATCCGGTCTCCCGCGAGTTCGATAATGACGGACTGCCCGGTGTCGTAGCGGCGGGCGTGGATGGTGGGTCGCACGGAATCAGTTGCGTCGCTGGAAGAACAGGGGTGAGTAGCCGGAGGACGCGGACATCAGCCGGCGGGGCGTCGCCGTCTTCGAGGGAGCGGCGAGGCCTGTCCTGCACTGATGTGGCGTCTGGACGTTGAATCGCCTGCATTCCGGAAGGATGACCGTTGTCACTGTTCCGGGGTGGCCTGCACGACGGACATCTTACGCGCCGATGCGGCGAGGTTACGCCCGGCCACCGTACATCGTGGCCCGAAGATCGTCGAGGCTGCCCTGATCGAGCACGCAGAGAAAGACGTGCTCGTCGGAACTCCAGACGACGTGAGGCCGCGGCAGATAGCCGGCGTTGGCGAAGTCGGGGACACGGCTTTCGGGAGGTTCGCGGACACTGCTGCGAGGGAGGACCAGGAGCAGCCCGCGAATGCGGCCATGACCTGCCTGGAATGCGTAGACAGCGGCCTCGTGTCCCGGTTTGCCGTCGAGATCAATCCCCCGCGGACCGGTTGCCGGATCGATGACCTCCTGCCAGACGACGCTCGTCACTGCGGGGGTGAAGTCGCCATCGAAAGGAGGAAGGTCGGAGGCCGACAGTGGGGCGGCGCCGGCCGGATAGCGTTCTTCGAGAACGTGATAGACTTCGGTGATCGACATCTCACCGGCCGCGGGGTTGCCGAGCCACCACATCGTCCCCAGAGCCAGCATCAGGCAGGCTGCAACGGGGGCTACCCAGACGACGAGCCGGCGGCGCCACTGCCTCTGGGGGAGTGCCTGGGCCGGCGCAGTTGCTGCCGGCTCGGCGGCAGCCGGGATCGCTGAACCGGGAGCCGTTGTGTGGTTGGCCTGAGCGGTGCCGGCCAGCGCGGCATCGAGTCGCAGTCTGAGACCGTCGGGGAGATCAATCTGCCGCATGGCAGACGCGACGCGCTGATCGAAGGCATCCCTCCGGGAGAGAATGCGCTGGCACTCGTGGCACTGGCGGACGTGATCCGCAGCGCCGCGCAACTCGGGCTCGTCCCAATCCTGCTGGTGCGGACGGGAGGCATCGAGGCGGGATCGAGCTGGCTGACAGTCCATCGTCATGGCATTCTCAAATTCCGATGTGAGTGTACCCGAGTTGACGGGAACAGGAAATCTCAGTCGCCGGTTTCCCCGATGCGAGTCGACGAATCGGGAGAGTGAACCCGGAACCAGTGTCGCAGTCCCGCCTTGGCGCGGGACAGGCGACTCATCACGGTTCCCAAGGGGACATCGAGGG
Source organism: uncultured Planctomycetaceae bacterium (assembly GCA_964624215.1). GTDB lineage: Bacteria > Planctomycetota > Planctomycetia > Planctomycetales > Planctomycetaceae > CAZUXX01. The sequence goes on along the minus strand of CAZUXX010000414.1, from coordinate 119 downwards.
TCTCGGCGATCTGCCGGTAACTCAAATCCTCCAGGTAAAACAAGATGACCGGTTCCCGGTAGTCGTCGGGCAGTGCATTGAGTGCTGCCTGCAGACTCTCGGAATCGACCGGAAGTTCT
>CAZUXX010000413.1:0-4197 GCA_964624215.1 uncultured Planctomycetaceae bacterium | reverse complement strand
TCGCTTTCCTTGCCGCACAGGCCGAGCATCAGTCCGTAGAGTCCGAGGCGGTTCTGCGGCGTGTTGGGATCCGTAATCCATTTGACGAGATTCTCCCGCGGCATGTCGTCGACGATCTTGACGACATCGGAGTAGGGAGAGCCGGCAAACTCGGCGTACGCATCGTTGGCAATCAGCTTGTCGGGGTATTCGAGGAACCGCACGAAGTACCGGAGCCGTTCAGACCGCTCGGCTTCCGACGAGGGGGCCTGGGTCATGTAGTTGTAGCTGGTCTCGGTCACCTCAAGCGGGCTGCCCCACTCGATGATGGTCGACAGCGAGCCGAGCATGACGAACAGTTCCCCCCAGTTGCCGGCGCGATGACGATCGACCGTGATCGTCTTCCCCTTTTTCAGGGTTCCGGACGAGTCGTGAATCACGTCGATAACCTCGTAGGTGGTTTCACCGGGGAACGAGGTTTCGCGATCAGCCGGTTTGGCCGCGACCCACTGCACCAGGACAGCGACGTCGGACTGCTGCAACTGCTGCGTCAGAGTGACGTCGGGAGCCTCGCAGAACGGGCAGGCCGCAGCGAGGGAGACCAGGATCAGCCAGCATGCAACCGGGGAAAGCCAGCGAGTCATCAGATTCAAGTCCTCCGGGCTGAACCGTGCCACAAGGGCGGCTTCAGCGCTCGATGATTTCGGCGTCTTCGATTTCGTACAGGTTTTCCAGCGTATCCCGATACGCTGACGGGCGGATGTAGAACGTTCCCACGACGTCGAACGGTCGGTTCGCGATGTAGTCGGTCGTTGTCCCGTCCCTGAGGAAGACCGGAATCAGATCGTAGACTTTCGGGTCACGGCCAAAGCAGCAGATCTGGTTGTCCCGGGCGAGCTTGAACCCCGGCAGTCCCGTCGACCTGAGCGGTGGCAGCATGAAGCCACGAATACGGATGCGCTCACCGTCGAGTTCGCGCATCCAGTCAGGAAGGTATTCGCCGGCGTCGACGGGCACCGGTTCCATATTGAGGACCTTCAGCAGATCCAGGTCATCAAAGCTGACCCGCAGCACGCGATCAGGTGGCACGCGGGGAAAGTCCTTCTCCGTCACCAGCAGCTTGATTTCCCGCGGTTCGGAAGTCTCGCCATCCGTTCCGGGGATCGTGAGACCGGGACCGGATGCAGTCTCCAGCTTCTCCCCTTCGGCGGTGACGAACTCGATTTCCTCCGGCAGTGGAACCCGCGGCGGCCGGTCGGTGGCGAAGGGGACTTTTTCACCCGATGTCGCGACAGACGCCGGCTGCTGAGTTGTCTCGGAGGACTCGTTTGCCTGGACCGGGTCGGCATTCTCGCCCCCGTGTGTTCCGGTCGGTGTGGAGTCGTCTGTGGATGGACTCTGGACGGAGTCGATGCTCTCGTCAAAGGTACGCATCTCCGGCTCTGACTGCGGGCACCCCGCCAGCGTCAGGAGGGCGACGGGCAATATCAACAGCCGGCAGATTCGCAATTTCTCCTCCAATCGGGAAAGGCGTTGTCACGAAACGCAGTTGCCTGATGCGTTCGAGGACGCATCAGGCATGGTCGCTGCAAGCTCCTGTCGAAGACCTAGAGGGACGTCAGGGCCGGTTCCGCATGCTCCGCCTCGATCAGGTAAAGAGGTTCCAGGCTGCCTCCCTGATAATTCTTGTTGATCTTGAAGGTCCCCGCGACGCCTGTCAGATCGGTCGTGAAGTCCGTTGTCTTCTGACCGGCCATGACGACGCCGATCATGTCTTCGACCTTCGGCTGTCCTCCGAAACAGCACTGGGCGTTGTCCTTGCAGAGGACAAATTGCCGGATGTCGTACGGTCGGCCCGAGGGATAAATGAAACCCTTCACGAACACCCGCTTCCCTTCGAGAGCACGGACTTCGTCGGGAATCGTGATGACGGCCGTCCCGTCACGCTCCTCCATTCCGATTCCCCGGGCAGAAATATCCCGGGCGAAACTGACACGCTCATATCCATCGGGCAATTCGGCACGATACCGCTGGGCAGTCAGCAGGACTCCCGTGACGCCGAACGTCAGCGACAGCAGCGTTGCGCCCACAGCGAGCCAGCCGCCGGACAGTTCACCACGCCCTCCGCGCACGCGCAGGCACGCCACCAGGCCGGTGACGGTAGCCACGGCTGCGATGAGAATTGCCTGCCAGGCGAAGAGTGCCGTCACTGACAGCAAAGTCAGAATGGCGGCCAGAATCACCGACATCGGCATCGGGCGATAATTGAACTCCTCGCCCGGAATACTGTGGAACCGCTCCTGATCCTGTGCGACAGGCCTCGTTTCCTGGGTCGGCACTTCGGCAACCGCGGACATAGACCTCCTCCAAGACAAACACAGAAACAGTTCGATGAATCAGGAAATTATACCCGACGCCAGCATCTGACGTACAAGCATTCGCTGAAGTTTCCCCCGGCGACGGCTTGACGCCACGTCGACTTTGTGTCATCGGCACCTTCGGAATTCGCCTGAATGTGCGCCTGACGGGTGCTGCCGGCGGAAAACCGCGGCACGGCTCGACCCGTGTTGCGGTGTCACTCCCCACATCAAACAATACCGCGATGTTCGCCAGCTTCCACCCTCTCCCCCCCGTTTGCGCGATTGTGATCGTCGTGCTGGCCTCGCTGAGGGGAGCCGCCGCGACCGAGAGCTGGCCCTGTTTTCGTGGTCCCACGGGACAGGGATTGGCGGACGAGACGCCGGTTCCGCTCGAGTGGTCGGCGGCGAACAACGTGGTGTGGAAGACGCCGACTCCCGGACAGGGACACTCGTCACCCGTGATTCTGGGGGATCAGGTGTGGCTGTCGACCGCAACGCCCGAGGGAAGCCAGCTCGGAGTGGTCTGCTTTGACCGGAACACCGGTGAACTGCGTCACAGCATCGCGATCTTTCGTCCCTCCCGTGTGGAAGAGATCCACCTGGACAACTCCTACGCGTCGCCGACACCGGTGCTGATCGAAGGCCGGCTGTTCGTCGACTTCGGAACGTATGGAGCTGCCTGTGTGGAGACCTCCAGCGGAGAAGTGCTCTGGAAGAACGAGTCGCTGCAGATCGAACATCAGGGGGGGGCTGGCAGTTCACCCGTCATCCATGGCGATCGACTCATCCTCACCCGGGACGGTGCCGATGCGCAGTACGTCGTCGCTCTGGATGCGGGATCCGGCCGCGTCCTCTGGAAACAGTCACGAAGCGCTCCCCGGCGCCCCAACCCTGTCACTCACCGGGCATTTGCCACGCCGTTGTTACACCGGTGGGAAGATCGCACACTGCTGATCAGCCCGGCGGCCGACCAGTGCCACGCCTACGACGCCGACAGCGGAGAAGAGTTGTGGCACGTCCGGTATGTCGGGTTCTCGAACGTTCCCTGCCCGGTGGGGGCAGCCGGGCAGGTCTATCTGTGTACCGGTTTCTTTTCTCCGCAGATTGTTGCGGTGGCTCTCGGGGGAGCGGGAAACGTGACGGACTCGCACGTGAAATGGAGCCACAAGTCGCAGATTCCGGACGTCTCCTCTCCCATTCTGGTGGACGGGAGGCTCTACTTCGTCAGCAACAAGGGGGTGCTCACCTGCCTGGACGGCGTGTCCGGAGAACGGCTCTCCGTTACGCGTCTGGGAGGGAATTTCAATGCGTCTCCGGTTTACGCGGGGGGGCATCTCTACTTTTGCAGCCGTGAAGGAGTGACCAAGGTGATCCGGCCCGGAGACAAACCAGAGATTGTTGCGACCAACCGGTTGCCCGGTTCGATCATGGCCTCGCCAGCGGTCGCAGGATCTGCTCTGTACATTCGCACGACTGACGCACTCTACCGGATCGAGGAGCCGGCCCCGTGACTGATTCTCCCCGGCTGCCTGAAGACGAGCTGCCGCAGATTGCCGTCCCTCCCGACGATGAGCTCACTGCTCCGGAACCGCCACGCCCCCCGTCGATGCTGATTGCCTGGCTGCAACTGATCCGGTTGCCGGCCGTGTTCACCGCAATCGCGGATATCTTTCTGGGGTACATGCTCACGCATGCGTCCCTTCCGCAAGCGTCACAAGCGGCCCCCCTGGTGCTCCTGCTGGTGACTTCGATTGCGGCGTACTGGGCCGGGATGATCCTCAATGACGTGTTCGATCTGGAGCAGGATCTGGCCGAACGTCCTGAGCGACCAATTCCCTCGGGACGCATCAGCCGCACG
>CAZUXX010000412.1:0-4203 GCA_964624215.1 uncultured Planctomycetaceae bacterium | reverse complement strand
GTTTCCAATCCGCGGGCTTTTCTTCCTGCCCTCCCCAAGTACAAACGCCTTCACGCTCGAACGTCTCTCCGGCGGATCACCTCACCGGCGGCGCCACCCTGCCGCGAAGCAACCCTTGTGGGCCTCACATGCTGCCACAATGATTCCGGACTGCATCCCGGCCCTCACGAGTCCTGCCCACGACGAATCGGGAATTCCACTCATGAACTCTAAGACACTCCCACACCTCGCCCTCGCAGGACTGCTCACACTCACTGTCCCCCTCACCTCGCACGCGGATCACAACTGGCCCTCTTTCCAGAACGGTGGCGTCGTCTCGTTCCAGGCCCCCGATTCCTCCAGCACCCTCGCAGACGCCCCCGCGTGGGAAATCGAGCTCACCGGCTACGGACAGTCCAGCCCCGTCGTCTGGAAGAATCACGTCTACCTCACCTCGGTCGAAGGCCCGAACAAGGAGACGTACCGCATCGCCGCCTACCGCCTGCACGATGGTTCCCGCCTGTGGGAGCATAAAGTCCCCAATGCCTCGCCCGCCGAGAACACCGGGTATGTCAGCCGCGCCGCCCCGACTCCCGCCGCCGACAACGAAGGCGTCATCGCCTTCTTCGAAGGGGGAAACCTCATCGCCCTCACCCACTCCGGTCAGCTTCGCTGGGAACGCAACCTCGAACAGGAATACGGCCCCATCGGCGCCCGTCACGGACTCTCCGCCTCGATCGAGCAGAACCCGGCACTCGCCTTCATCTGGGTGGAACGCGCCGAAGCCCCCTACATCCTCGCCGTCGACAAGCGCAGCGGTGAAACCGTCTGGAAATCCGACGCACTCGGAGTCACCAGCTGGGCCAGCCCGCGACTGATCCCCGTCAAAGACGGCGAACATCTCGTCCTCAGCGGGATCGGCAAGCTCGCTGGCCTCGATCCCCAAACCGGAAAGCGGCTCTGGCTCTTCGAGAACATCGCCGGAAACTCGACACCCACACCCGTCCCCGTCACTCGCGGCACCTTTCTCGTCGGTGCCACCGTCGGCCGCGGAGAATCCTCCGGCCCCGACGCCGCTCGCTCCAACGGATTGATCACCGTCTCGCCCGGTGACTCCGGCAACTGGAACATCGACTACGCCTGGCGCGCAAAGCGGGCCACAAGCTCCTTCGGATCCCCCGTCCCCCACGAAGGCTCGGCCTGGTACGTCAATCGCGCCGGTGTCCTCTTCGGCCTCGACCTCACCAACGGCGACGAACAGATCAGCCAGCGGCTCGCCGGCAGCGCCTGGGCCACCCCCATCGGTATCGGATCACAACTGTTCATCGCCAGCACCGACGGCACCGTCAACATCGTCTCCCTTAAAGGCGACTCTCCCGAAGTCTCCGTCTGGCAAGGTCTCCCCGAAGAAGAACCCCCAGCCGAAGCCGCTCCCGCAGACGCTGGCGGCGGCTCTCAGCAGGGCCCTCCCGACCTCGGCGGCAGCAAACTCTACTCAATCGTCTGGACCGGCAACGCCATGCTCCTCCGCCGGGGCGATCGACTCTTCTCCGTCCCGCTCGTCACGCAATAACCCCATCTCCGGAGGCCATCCCCCGCGCGATCCCCGACCCTCTTCGCCTTCCCTGCGCCGGACCACTGGACACTCCGGGCCCGACATCCAACACTGGGCACCAAACTCCAACCGAAACCAGTGAGTAGAAGCATGTTGACTGAACAGGGGTGTCTCCGTCGACGTCAGCGGATGTGGCAGGAGTTGCCCGACGATGTGGAATGGGTGTTGATTGCCGATCCGCGGCACGTCCAGTACCTCGCCAACTTCTGGGTCCAGCCCCTCAGCTTCTCCGGAGGCGAACGCGGCTTGCTCCTGCTCGAACGCAGCGGCGACGCCATCCTCCTCGGAGACAACTTCGCCCTCCGCGCCGCCGCACACAAACCCTTCGTTGACCGCGAAATCCTCACCACCTGGTACGACCACAAGCACAGCGTCATCAATCGCGACCACGCCCTCCTCAAAGCCCTGGCTCAGGTAGCGCCACAGCTGGCCGGTCGTCGCGGACTCGTCGAAGCCGAATGGCTCCCGCTCGGTGCCGCCGAAGTCCTCCCCCTCTCCACCGATCACTATTCGGTCAGCGAAGAGGCCGACGCCGCGGCCCCCCTCCGCGATCTCGGAACCCTCCTGCGCAAACTGCGACGCCAGAAGGAACCCGACGAAATCGAACTCCTCAAAACCTGCATGCGCGCCGGTGATGCCGGTCAGGCGCGGCTCAGACAGGTCGTGCGGCCTGGTGTCGGCGAACTCGAAATCTACTGCGAAGTCCAGAACGCCGCCGTCGCCGCAGCAGGACGTCCCGCACTCGTCTACGGCGACTTCCGCGCCACCAACGCGAAACAGCCCAAAACCGGCGGACTCCCGACCGACTACATCCTCTCCGAAGGAGATCTGTTCATCCTCGACTACTCCGTCGTCCTCGACGGCTATCGCAGCGACTTCACCAACACTCTCTCCGTGGGAGAGCCCTCGCAGGAAGTCCGCGACCTGTTTGCACTTTGCCAGGCGGCAATGCAGAACGGCGAGTCTCAACTGCGACCCGGCGTCGCCTGCCGCGACGTCTACGAAGCCGTCGCCGCCCCCTTCCGCGAAGCCGGGCGAGCCGAGGCCTTCACCCACCATGCCGGGCACGGGCTCGGACTCGGCCACCCCGAAGCCCCCATCCTCGTCCCGGAAAGTACCGACTCCCTTCTCGTCGGCGACGTCGTCACTCTCGAACCCGGTGCCTACGTCGAGGGCATCGGCGGAATGCGAATCGAGCACAACTACCTGATCACCGACGATGGCTTCGAGCGACTCTCGAACCACGAGATCTCACTCCAGTAGCTCGGCCGGAACGTTCCACGGGAGCGACGGCAGCGTGTCCCGCTCGCACCACACCCGCCGGTTTTCAGAAGACCTCGACCAGCTGCATCAGGCCGGCCTGCTCCGGCTGCGCCGATGTGTCACACCACTCCCCGGCGGATGGTGCGAACTGCAGGGCCGACGCCTCAGAAACTTCGCCAGCAACGACTACCTCGACCTCGCCGGGCACGACAGGCTGCGAGCGGCAGCACAAACCGCCCTCCGCGACGGCCCCGTCGGAGCCCGCGCCAGCCCCCTCGTCACCGGACGCAGCGAGTGGCACGAACGTCTCGAAGACGCACTCGCCACTTTCACCGGCCACGAGGCGGCACTCCTCTTCCCAACCGGATACGCCGCCAACCTCGGCACCATCCCCGCCCTGGTCGGCCCCGGGGATGTCGTCTTTTGCGATCGACTCAACCACGCCAGTCTCATCGATGGCTGCCGGCTGTCACGGGCCACATTCCGTGTCTATCCCAACCGCGATGTCGCAGCCCTCGAACGCGACCTGAAACGCCGTCGGGACAACCGCCTCCCCTGGTCACGGTGGCTCATCGTGACCGACAGCGTCTTCAGCATGGACGGCACCGCCGCTCCACTCACAGACTTGCTGAACCTCTGCAACCGCTACGATGCCCTCCTGCTCGTCGACGAGGCACACGCCACCGGCGTCCTCGGACCCGGCGGCCGCGGACTCACCGCCCACCTCCCTCACTCCGACCGGCTCATCAAAATGGGCACGCTCAGCAAAGCGCTCGGCAGTCAGGGAGGCTTCGTCTGCGGTACCCGCGAACAGATCGACTGGCTCTTCAACCAGGCCCGCACGCAGGTCTTCTCCACAGCACTGCTCCCCGCCGCCTGCGCCGCCGCTCTGGAGGCCCTGACCCTCATCCAGACAGAACCCCGGCGCCGCGACTCCGTCCTCCACGCCGCTGCGCGTCTCCGCCAGCATCTGCTCGAACGCGGCCTCGACACACCGCACGACGCTATCGCCCCGATCGTGCCGATCATCCTCGGCGATCCCGAAGCCACCCTCGCAGCCGCCGACAGCCTCACCGGCCGGGGACATCTGGTCGCCGCCATCAGGCCACCCACCGTCCCTCAGAAGACCTCGCGACTGCGCATCTCACTGACCGCCGCCCACTCAGCGGCCGATGTCGACGAACTTGCCGTGGCACTCACCGGGGCGATTCCCCCTCCCTTCAGCCGCTGACGCTCCGGCCCCGCCTCACCATCACCGCTCTTCCTTAGTCACGACAAACAGCAGCTGCAACAACAGGAAGATCACCAGCGGACCGAACACGATCGACCAGACCCCCAGCATCACC
>CAZUXX010000411.1:0-4211 GCA_964624215.1 uncultured Planctomycetaceae bacterium | reverse complement strand
AGGATGTAGACCAGTACCAGGCCCTGCGGACGGCGGTGGCCGGATGGATCGACGGGGTGCCCTTCTTCGCGGGCGTCAATCCCGGATACCTGACTTGCCTGGTCCTGTTCGGTGTGGCAGTCATCTTCTATACGACATATGGCGGGTTCCACGCGGTCGTGTGGACCGATGTGATGCAGGGCATCGTGATGGTTGTCGGCGTGTTCATCATGCTCCCGCTGGCCATTTCCCAGGTGGGCGGCCTGACCGCCGGGACGCAGGCCCTGGCCCGCATGACTCCTCCGCGTCTTGCCGAAGGGACGCTCGAACTTCCCGTCGCTCCGACCTCGAGAGTGACCGTTTCAAATCTGTGGCTGACCGGTCCGCCGGGGGAACAGAAAGACCCGTCCCTCTACCACATCAGCGGTGTGGTCTCGTTTGCGGCCGGAGAGCGGCAGCGACCAGTCAAGCTCGTCGAGATCCGAACTCCGGAGGAGAAACAGCGCATCCGGGATCGGATCCTCTCGACAACCACGCGGCCACAACTGGATTCGCAGATCGACAGCGTCGGCGATGCAACCAGCCCCGACGGCTTCTCGAAGCAGGAGTTGCACGACGATAGGGCGGCGGCGAGCGGTGCGGTCCTGGGACTGTGGCCTCCGCGATTCGACGAGGCGGAGCAGCCCGTGCTGTTGCGAGCCGTCATCTCTACGAACCCTCTGCGAGCCACCAGTGACGGGAACGCAAACTCCTATGTGACGGGGCCCGGGCCCCTGTTCCGTTCCGAGGACTCGCACCGCCGCGATGGCTCGATGGACGGCTTCCTCCCGCTGGGATTGGCAATTTCGTTCTACTTCATGTGGGCGATTTCGGGCACCGGTCAGCCGCAGTACATGGTGCGACTGATGGCCTTCAAGGATTCCACCACTCTCCGGCGGGCGATCGCTGCCGTCACAATCTACTACGGTGCGATCTATCTGCCGCTGGTCCTGATCTTCTGCCTTGCCAGGCTGTTGCTCCCGGGAATGGAACACGAGGCCGACAAGATCATGCCGGCTATCGCGGTCGAACTGACATCCAACGCCGGTCACCCGTGGCTGGCGGGATTGCTGATCGCAGCACCATTCGCGGCAGTCATGTCGACCGTCGACAGCTACCTGCTGGTGATCTCCTCGTCGGCGGTCCGCGATGTCTACCAGCGGACCATCAACCCGGATGCCAGCGAGAAGACGATCAAGCGGCTCAGCTACCTGACGACATTGGCAGTCGGATCGATTGCACTGGTCTTCACGATGAATCCCCCGGAGTACCTGCAGGACATCATTGTTTACGTCGGCAGCGGGTTGGCCGCGTGCTTCCTGTTCCCTGTCGTTGCTGCGCTTTATTTCCCGCGCGCCAATGTGTACGGCTGTGTCGCCGGGATGCTCGGCGGCTTTGTTGCCCATCTGATTCCTCACGCCATTGCGAAGTTGCAGGGGGGCAGCTTCGCCGAACCGGTCAACCTCCTGGGACTCTCTCCGGTGCTGCTCGGATTGGGCGCGTCGCTGCTGGCGACGCTCGTCGTCACTCCCCTCACTCCACCGCCGGAGGAACGTCTGGTGAGAAAATACTTCTACAGGGAAACCTGAGGGAGGAGCCTGTCCGTGGCGTGGGGGCAAATGGCTTCTCCGATGACCTCCAACCCTCGGACACCGCGATGACAAACGCACGCTCTCTGCTCCGCCGGAATCCGGTCCTTCTGGTCGCCGTGCTGCACGCAGCGGCGTTTCTCGCGGTCAGCAATGCCGATCCGCAGTTCCCGCCTGAACTGCCCGGCGGAGTGGAGCGGGTCGTCATCGAAAGCGACGATCTGCTCAAACCCCCGGAGACTCTGCGGGAGGAGGTCAAAGTGGCGAAAGCGCCGCCGCGGGTGGAGTTTCTCTACTACCCCGGGCAGGTCGATGCGGGAAACCCGTGGTCTGTGTGGGGAGACGGGCTGGCAGTCGAGGACGTGTACTACTCGGCGATCGGTGACCATCGCGGCCCGCAAGGGAACGCCTTCGTCTATCGCTACGACTCGTCCGATGGAAGTCTGAGGCGGATTGTCGATGTGCGACAGACGATCCGGATGCCGGACGGTCACTACACGCCGGGGAAGATCCACAGCCGGATCGATCGGGGGAGCGATGGCTGGTTGTACTTCTCAACGCATCGCGGGGGGACTCGCGTCACCACGCCGGAGAATCACTACCAGGGAGACTGGATTCTGCGGCACCATCCGGAGCGGGGGATGACGGAAGTCGTCGCGCATGCCCCGCTGCCCAATCAGTGTCTGCCTGCCAGTGTGCTCGACCCTGAGCGTCTGATCTTCTATGCAGGGACGGCCGATGGCGATTACCGAAATAAACAGGTCCGCTTTCTGGCCTACGACGTCCGTCGGGGAAAGGTTCTGTATTCCGACGATCAGGGACCGTATCGGGCGCTGATGTTCTCACCGTCCCGCGGGGCGGTGTACTACCAGCAGCAGGGAGGCCGGGGAGAGGTTGAGCCGCTCGTACGGTTCCACCCGGATGATCCCCGGCCGGTGCCGATCCGCGCCCGCGTCGGCTTGCGGGCATGCACCCGTGAGTCTCCCGAGGGAGCGATCTTCACCGTCGATGGAGACCGACTCTGGAGGTTCGACTCAAAAACCGAAATGGCTGAAGAGTGGGGGCCAACGGCCGTGGGGACACAGGACTACATCGCGACGATCGATTTCGATCCGAAGACCTGGAGATACCTCTATTACGTCCCCGGCGCGCATGGCGGGAGTCATCGCGACGGGAGTCCGCTGGTTCAGTACGACACGCAAACCCGTCTCCGAAAGGTGATCGCATTCCTCGAGCCGGCCGTGAGCGCGGCCACCGGATTCACCTGCATGGGAACATATGGTCTCGCTGTGAGCCCTTCCGGCGATCGCGTGTACATCACCTGGAATGGCAACCAGGGGGGCATCGAACGGGGACAGCTGCGGTTCAAGACCTGCGGGCTGACGGTCGTCCAGATTCCGGAGTCGGAACGCACACCCTGACTGGTCGAACTTCCGGATTCACACTTGCGTGCTTTTAATCGATCAGCAAAATTTGATAGATCGTGCCGGTCCGACATCACCGTTTGTTGTGCTGATTCCCCATGCTGACGATCTTCGATCACGGAACCCCTTTGTGTGATGGGCTCAGGCGACGGGAGTTGCTCCGCGTCGGCAGTGTCGGATTGGCCGGATTGACGCTGCCGCAGGTTCTGCAGGCCCGATCAGCCGAACGCGCAACCACCAGTGCGAAGGCGAAATCGGTCATCGTCCTGTTCATCTCCGGTGGATTGCCCCAGCATGAAACCTGGGACCCGAAGCCCGACGCACCCCGTGAAGTCCGTGGAGACTTCGGCGTCATCGCCTCGCGCACACCAGGTCTGTTGGTCGGTGAGCTGATGCCGCAGATAGCACAGCTGACCGACCGTATCGGTGTGATCCGCAGTGTGGTGACCGGTGACAACGCCCATTCGACGAGCGGTTACCAGATGCTCACCGGTGTGCCTCATGCGCCGCTGAGCAGGGAGAACGCGGCTCCCGGTCGACCAAACGACTGGCCCGCGTACAACGCCATCATCCGAGGGCTGCGTCCGGCGCAAGGCGGATTACCCTCGTCCATCGCACTCCCCCGCCGCCTGGCAAACAACGGTGGCCAGGATCCCTGGCCCGGTACGGACGGAGGCCGGCTGGGGCGTGCGTACGATCCCTGGTTGCTCGAGTGCGACCCCAATGCAGACGGCTTCACCATGCCCGGAGCCGAGTTTCCGGAGGGACTTTCCCAGGTGCGGCTCAACCGGAGGCTGTCGTTGCTGGAACAGGTTTCCGGCCAACTCGATGCGGTGGAAGACCGGGCGATGCAGGGAACGTTCGACATGTATCGCGAACAGGCGATCTCTTTGATCGCCGGTGGCCGCGGACGGGCCGCCTTCAACCTCGATGCCGAGCCGGCGGAGGTCCGTGAACGCTACGGCCGGACAAGGTGGGGCCAGAGCGTGTTGCTCGCCCGTCGCCTGGTGGAGGCTGGCGTGTCTCTGGTGCAGGTCCACTCTGCAACGGAGGACAAAAGTCGACCCAACGGAGGTGGCTGGGACACGCATCTGAAGCACAGCGAAAGCCTCAAAGGGTGGTTGATGCCCGCCCTCGACCGGACCTACTCCGCTCTGCTGACTGACCTCGAAGAGCGGGG
>CAZUXX010000410.1:0-4217 GCA_964624215.1 uncultured Planctomycetaceae bacterium | reverse complement strand
CCGGTGAAGCTGGTGCTCCGGGTCCGATGGGCCTCCAAGGCCCTCAGGGTGAGACCGGCGCTCAGGGCGAGCAGGGTCCTCAGGGTGAGACTGGCGCTCAGGGCGCACAGGGTCCTCAGGGCGAACAGGGGCCGGTTGGGCCGCAGGGCCCGCAGGGTCCGGCAGGTGAGGATGCCGACTGGTCGGGGGTCGTCTATGTCTCCAACAGTTCCGGCAATTCAGCCACCAAGACTGCTACCTGCGCCGACGGCTACTTCGCAATCGGCGGGGGTGCTGTCAGCGGTTCGATAGTCATATACCTGCGCAGCAGCAACCCGTCGGACTTCGTAGATGGTCGGCCGAGATCCTGGACGGCTTCCTGGTCGTTCTCCAGTGCCGATAACACGGTGTGGGCGATCTGCGCCCCGCTTCCCGAGTGATTCGCTGACAACAAGCGATGGAAAAGGGGCCTCGCTACGCGGGGTCCCTTTTCATTGTCCCGATGGGCCGTGGGTCGCGGTCTGTCCTCGATTGTTTACTCCACCTGGGGGTTCCCCCGAGAAGTGCAGCGAGCGCCAAGACTCCAAGAGGCAGGACATGGATCAGCATCCGATTGAAGGAGTCGCCTGGGCCGACCCTGAACCCACCATCACGGGCGATGGCCAGCCACATCCCGACGGGGAGGATGGCGAGGTAGGGGAAGAGGGGGAGCGTTGCCACGTCGGACCGGAACAGGCAGAGTCCCACCACCAGCCCACCGGTGAGGACGACCAGGGACTTGCCCCAGAGCCCTTCCCCCAACACGACATTCTCATAAGTCGCGACGATGGATTCCGAAAAGCCGGCGTCCAGGATCGCGGCGCCAACCATTGCGAGGCACCACGAGAGAACGAGAACCGTTGAGGCCGTGCGCCTACTGAGTCGCGTTGTGAGGCCGAGATAGCAAGGTGCTGCGAGAAGCGTCGCGCCAAGGGCACCCCCCAGGATGACGCTTGAGGGAGCCTGCGGAAACGCCGGGAACAGAACGCCAGCCTGCCAGGCGAGAGTCGCTCCGCCCAACAGCATGAAGAGGACCTTCACGTCGCGCAGCGTTATACCGGGCCAGCGGGTGATTGCCAGCGGAGCGAGGAAGACTGCAGCCAATAGGGCTCCCTCAGGCCGCACAAGGACCAGAACGGCAAGAGATGGAGCGATGACCGCCATCCTCCCCAAGCCGGATGCCCGCCCTCCAATGATCATCACGATTGCTCCGACTGTGACTATGGCTATGCAAGCCGCCCACGCGTGAGCGTTCAGGTAGAACGTCGCATACGCGAACCGGTGGCTGGTCGCAGTGAAGATGACCAGCAGCGTTGCAATGACCGGAGCGGCAGCGAGTCTGGAAGATGTGAGGGCAGATGTCGCGGAGACACCGAGGAAGGCCAGGGTGGAGAGGGCCAAGACAGGGCTGAAACTGGGGAGATAGCTACCTATGCCGGTCTCGACCGCGAGGGCGTGCACATATGCGAAGCCAGGGGATCTTCGCTCCAGCAAATGCGTCGGATGCCAAGAAGGACTCCCATCTCTGGCGAAGAGTGCAGCCGACTCCCCGTATTCGAAGGAGTCCCAAGAGTTCGTGAAGAGTCCCGTCTCCTGTATTGCTGCGGCGAGGACACCCACCACTACGACGATCAGGCCCAAGAAGGCCCAATCGCGAGCCAACCTCACCCTCTTGGTGACGGAATACGCCAACAGCCCGACGGCAAGCGAGATGAGGGCTGTCACCGGTCGGATCGGTGTCCGGAGGAGCATTCCGAGGAGGCCCGTCAAACCCAAGAGGGCCGCACCTGTCGGGACAGCGAGGCTCACCAGGACGGACCACTTTCGGCTCCCGCAAAGTCGGAGATACGACTCGCCCGCGATCACCAAAGCGCCCAGGATCAGGGCTTCAGAGAGCATCACGAATCGTAGAGCAGGGCAATGAGTCGAGCGTCCACGAACATCAAGCGGTCGTGTCGATACACGAGAAGATGAGAAGCCCTCGTATCGAGTGCGGCGACCGCGAACCGTCCAGTCGTCTCGTCTTCGCCCTCGAAGCGGATCCACTCGTCGATGCGTCGCACCTGCTCCGCTGTTAGCCAAGGATTGTGGTCACCGATGTCATAGGACGAGATTCCTCCAAACCCGAAGAGGGAGTAGAGCCTCAATGGCGCGTCGGTAAAGCCGGTAACACGAGCGCCGCCGCCGGTGGTTAGCCAGATTGCCGACGGCAGGAGGAACCACTCTCTGACCGGCTCGCCGCCGGCCTCGGCGGTCACCACTTGAAGGTTGGGCCCGAACCTGTTGACCTGGAGTGCGGCCGCGGGCCGATGATTGGCCTCAATCACGATGAAGTCCGTCAAATTGACCGCCACAGCCAACATCAATGCAAGGCACACGGCGAACGATCGCATACGCACTGCTCCTTCGGGCGGGACAACGCGGTGCGGACCCACCGATTTCACGACCCGGGGCCCAGACTCTAGTCCGAGACTTCTGAACTGAGACTCGGCCGATACCGGCGGTACCCTGGCTCGATGCCAGACCTCGACCGGCGAACCATTTCTGAGGCGGCTGAGGCCTGGATCTCCGGACACCAGCCGACCGGGGAGTTGGCGGAGCGCGTGAGTGAGGCACTCGGCGACTTCGTAGCCGGTAGATTCCGTGGATCCGCACAACGCCTCCGAGAGGTACACGACTATCGCCGCGCACTTTTCGGCGACAGCCGAACCGTGGGCGAGGCCGCCGCCATGACGCCTCCTACGGACACCGCGGAGGTGGATCTGGTGGCTCGGACCGCCACTCACCCTGAGAAGGGCCGATTGCTCTATCACCTGGCCCGGTCGATGGCCCCAGGAAACATGCTCGAACTTGGGACGAGCATCGGTATATCCGCCGCCTACATCGCTTTGGGAATGGCTTCCGCCGGGGATGGAAGACTTGTCACGATTGACGCGTCTGTTGCACGGGCCGCCCTGGCTGCCCGCACTTGGTCCGAACTTTCGGTCGAGGGCATCGAACAGGTTGTTGGATACTTCGAAGATGTGCTCGATGAAGTGCTCTCTGATCTCGACCTCATCTCGTTCGCCTATGTGGATGGGAATCACCGCAGAGAACCCACGCTGGCCTATTTCGAACAGATTCGTCGTCACATGTCACGTGGACTCCTGGTGTTCGACGACATTCGTTGGTCGGAAGACATGCGGCAGTGCTGGGCCGAGGTGGTGGCCAGTCACCCATCCACGATTGACCTGGGATGGGTCGGTATCGCTCTGATCGAGTGATGACGAACTGCTGGGCGATGCCGTTCCTAGTCTCTTCTCATGCCCTTGGATGAGCCAACGTCGGAGCGCCTGGCCGAGCTCCTGAACGACGAGCGCGCTCGGCGGGCCTGGGCTGAGAACCAACTCGAGAAGGAAACCGAGAAGACCCGGATCTGGCGGCAGCGAGCCGAGGAGCGTGCCGCCGAGATCCGACGTCTTCGACGGAAGCGTCAGAGTCGGGAGCGTCGTGTGGAGACTACCGGCCGCGAGCGTGTGACCGCCAACGTGCCCTCGACCCCGCCGCCGACGGTGAAGAGCCCGCCAAACCGTCCGCTGCACGCGACCATCCTGGCAGGCGTTTGCGATGCTCCCGACTGGGTTGGCTCGATGTTCGACACCGTGGAAGTGAGCCAGTCCGGCATCGCTCTGGAATCTGTCGACCTCGTCGTAGCGGGGTCCGATCGAGCCTTGGCGTACTTGGAAACGTGGTTGGAACTGCCCGCCATGCCGCCTTTGCTACTCACCGGCCGTGCGACCCCCGAGGTCTGGGCGCCGCGGGTAGGCCCCCGCGATGCGGCCATCGGCATCGAGGTCGCCGGAATTCCTTCGATACCGTCCAGGCCGCTGGTCGACCCCTTGCCTGAGGTCGAACCAGGCAACCAATGGGTGGCCATCGACAGAGGGGTTTCACTCGACGAGATCGTCCATCTTTCCGCCAGCGGTCTTCCCGTCCGCTTGGGGAACGATGTCGTGGCACCACCGGGGTCAGAGGGGCTGATTGGGGAGGGTGATCCGAGAAAGGGGGCTGTGCTGACACGGCTTCGGGCTCATAGACAGTTCGGGCTCGAACCCTTTGCGCGCACTGTCGGCGAGGCCATCGGAATCTCCCTGCCCGACACTCGACCCAGCGTCGCCACGCTCCTGGTCACGAACCGGCCCGCCCGGCTACGCGAAGCC
>CAZUXX010000409.1:0-4217 GCA_964624215.1 uncultured Planctomycetaceae bacterium | reverse complement strand
GCATCGACTCGACACGTTCTCCGAAATCCTTGTGCGGCAGTTAACGCACCACCAATTCGACAACGTGATGGTCTACGGCGCCGGTTTCGGATCGCTCGTCGCGCTGACCTTCGCCCGGAGAGCCCCGGAGCTCGTCCGTAAACTGCTGGTCCAGGGGGTGCGGCCCGAGGTCCACTGGAATCGTTTTGAGCGACTGTTGCTCTGGCTGGGAGAGAGGTCGCGCCGACCGCTGCGACGGGTGCCGGGTTGGAGCCGGCTGCTGGAGCGTCAGCACCGCGAATGGTTCCCTCCCTTCGATCCCACTCGGTGGGACTATCTGCAGCAGACGCTGGGGGAGACATCAACCGAGCAGTACACCATCAGAGTGGCCAGTCGCTGCCCGGACCTGATCGAACAGGCGTCTACAATTCGTTGCCCGGTCCTGATGATCCAGCCTGAAGGGGAAGCCATGCTGGTGGCCGAAAGCCATTCCCGGCTGAAGCAATGTCTCCCCGACGCGCGGATTGAGGACATGCACACGAGCGGACAATATCCGTACGTCACCCACCCGCATCGCGTCGCCAAAATCATTCGCGAATTCGCAGGCGACGATCGCAGCGCAGGTGACACACAGGCCAGCAAGACTTCAACCACTCCCAACGATGGATCTTCCTGAACCTCTGGATGTCATTGCGGTTGGTGCACATCCCGACGACGTCGAGATTGCCATTGGCGGTACACTCGCCGCCATGGTGAAACGTGGCTACCGCGTCGGGATCGTGGACCTCACTGACGGAGAGCCGACCCCGCTCAGCCCCGGCCCCGAAGTGCGACTTGCAGAGGCTCGCAAGGCCGCTGAGATCCTGGGCGTACAGGTTCGCGAAACCCTCTCGCTCCCCAACCGGCGACTGTTTGACAACTTCGAAAGCCGGGTTGCACTCGCCCGCGTCTTCAGAACTTATCGGCCGAGTCTCGTTCTCGGGATTGCAGCCAAGACACCGATGGCATCTCCTGACCACTGGCAGGCCGTCCAGATCACCGATGCCGCCGTCTTCTACTCGCGGCTGACAAAGTGGCCCGAGCACTTTGGCGATCTGCCGGTGCATTCGATTCACCGGCAACTGTGGTACCCGCTCGGTTTCTCGACCATGGCTGAGCCGCCCCACGGCGGATCGTTCGTTGCCGATATCTCCGGCACGCTTGCACAGAAACTGGAAGCCATCCGGGCTTACCAGACACAGTTCCCGCCACAGAAAGAGCGTGTCTTTCAAC
Source organism: uncultured Planctomycetaceae bacterium (assembly GCA_964624215.1). GTDB lineage: Bacteria > Planctomycetota > Planctomycetia > Planctomycetales > Planctomycetaceae > CAZUXX01. The sequence continues at coordinate 2,966 of CAZUXX010000409.1, read as the reverse complement.
TGGTTGAGAGTCAGGCGCGACTGCTTGGACTGGCCGCCGGATTCGCCGCGGGTGAGCGACTATATTCGGCATCGGTCCTGGGAATTGCCGATCCGATCGCGGCCCTTTGTCCGGAACTTCCTCTCCGGGCGGTGAGCCAGTCCGATTGAGATCAGCGAACGGTTCCTGCGTCGCGGGGGAAACTCAGTCGCGAGAGGTGGTGCCCCCTCCGCCACGGATGGTGACGTCGCCGTGACGGATCGATCGGCGCCCGGTGATCGTCCCGATTGTCGAGGCGTGCGTCTGCCCGCTGCCGGTGCTTCAGAACCACTCGCGAGAGCAGGGATTCCTGCGTTACGAAGTGATCCGAATTCCGCGCGCGTTTGACGAGGTCGTTCGCGGATTGCGATGCGAGCAATCCGGAAAGCACGACGAGTGCGACCAGCGTGCATTCCTTCATCGCAAGTGATCCCCGCTCCTTACACGTGCACACCACGAGTTGAAGCAGTCGAACCCTGCCTGAAATCTGGTCGGCCCGTGCTGCAAAACTCACCTCGCTGACGCGAACGGAGATGCAGTTGACTTGTCAACTGTTCGACGTCTGGGAACCTTCCTGTATGAGTCCCATCTGCCCGGATTTCTGATTTCAGCCGATTGCGGCCCATGCCGTCCCTCTCCGATCAACACGATCCTTCTGCCACCGCAGCGCCTGCGGCACGACGCAGGGAGTTCCGGGAGGTGCTCCGGCCGAGTCTTGCGGTCAGCTTCGTTCTGCTCGCCTGCACGTTGTGTGCCGCGTCTGTTCTACTGGTGAATCAGCGGTCGGCCGAGCGGGCTCTTCGCGAAGCGACGGAAGGTCTCGACGCCCTGACGGAACTCGAGGTCGCACTGCGCGAGCTTCGGGAGGAACTCACCCGGCTGGCTCACGCCGACGAAAGCCGCCAGCTCTCCGACGTCGCCCGGTCCCAACGCGCCGCCTCCGGCCGCATGTACCAGATCGAGCAGGTTATCGTCTCGGAGCGGGGCCGGTTCTATGTCAGGGAGATTCGACGATCACTGGGTGATCTGGATCGCGGGCTCAGTGCGCTTTCGGAATCGGCGCCGGGTCGACGTCCGGACGAGGCCCAGCGACTGCTTCGAGAAGTGCTCGATGAAGATCTCCTCGGCCAGCTGGTGCAGCAGCGCGAGGAAGTCCGGGCGACACTGGCCGACGCCATCGCCGACAACCGTCGCCTGACCTGGTGGACTGGCTGGGGACTGATTCTTCTGGGTCTGCTGGGAGCCGTTGCCGGAACTCTGGCGGGCTACTCACTCGCGCGCGGTCTGCGGCGGCGGATGATCGAACTCACACTGCCCGTACAGACGGCCGTCGGGTCGCTCGACGCCGTGGTGGGTCGGGTCCGCATCGATGCCCGTGAAGACGACCTCCAGGCCGACCTTGATGAACTTGCTCACCGGGTGGAACTGGTCGTCAAACGCCTGCAACTCGCCGAGCGGGAAGTGCTGCGAAACGACCAGCTGGCGGCACTGGGGCAGCTGGCAGCCGGCCTGGCCCACGAACTCCGTAATCCCCTGACATCAATCAAGACGCTCGTTGAGGCGGTCGGCGACACGGGCCAGCCTCTCGACGGCCGCGATCTGCAGGTGATGGAGGAGGAACTGGCCCGACTTGATCACACCCTGCAGGTCTTCCTCGATTACGCGCGGCCTCCCAGACTTCATCGCGAGCGGATCGATCTGCGGGATGTGCTCGAAAAGACGAAAACACTCGTCTCCCCGCAGGGGGCGCGGCGGGGAATCAAACTCGACTTCGCGATCCCCGAGACGCCGCTCACTCTCATGGCCGATGCGAAACAGCTCCGGCAGCTGGTCCTTAATCTCGTGCTCAATGCGTTTGACGCTGTGGACGGCCGTGACGCGCCTCGTGTTACTGTGTCCGCAGCACCTTCCGACGATGGGGAGGGGATCGAGCTTCTGGTACGCGACAATGGTCCCGGTGTTCCCCGGGAATTGAGGGACCGCATCTTCGAGCCGTTCGTGAGCTCGAAAGCTTCGGGGACAGGATTGGGACTCTCAATCTGTCGTCGCATCGTCGAACAGCACGACGGGGCGATCGAGATTCGTGACAGTGAGTTCGGTGGTGCGGAGTTCCGGATCGTGCTCCCCGTCCAGAAATCTCTCTCCGACGAGCCTGCCCCGGTCGCGATGTCCGCTGCATCCTGAAACGACCGGCGACACTCGATGCGCAGCGGCTCTGGAGACCTCATCACGGCAGCGAAACCGGATGGGGCACGTCCCGGCTCCATCATGTCTGCGAACAGAATCCGGGAAACGATTCTTCCTACCGGCAGGATTCCCCGTGGATGCCGGCTTTCGCGCGTCATGCGTCCGGGAATCGCCGTGAGGAGGGCCTCACAGCACGGCCCCCATCCTTGACCTGCTGCACTGACCGGGCAAGACTGCTGTCGCGCGTCCGGATCCAACGCATCTTGTTGACGGCGGCAGCGTCGTGGCGTTGCACAGAGAAATTGCCGAGCCGTCTCCTCTCCGGATATCCTGAGCAGGGTCCGGTTGTCCCCGAAGTCAGTCAGCTGCCGCTGGCAGTCCTCTGAAGGAAGTCATCATGAAGGTCTTGTCGTTCGCCACTGCGGCGGTTCTGCTTTCCGTCTGCCTGCTGGCTGGATGCGGCGGTGATACCGAACCTGCCAGCGTCAGTGACAGTGAACCGGTCAACACTCACTGCCCGATCATGGGCGGCGAGGTCACCGAAGACGGGGGCCGCGTCACATGGAACGGCAAGCTTGTCGCGTTCTGCTGTCCCCCGTGCATCGATGAATGGAATGCTCTCTCGGATGACGAAAAGGCCGCCGCTCTGGCGAAGGCAGACGCTGCGGGCAGCACCTCTGCTCACAGTCACGATGACCACGATCACGGTCACGACGAGGGGACGGGGAACGAGCCCCCCGCTTCAGAAGACCCGGCCGCAT
>CAZUXX010000408.1:0-4235 GCA_964624215.1 uncultured Planctomycetaceae bacterium | reverse complement strand
CCCCGCCGCCAAACACTGTGAACAGGACCGCCACACCAATCCAGCTGATGGCCATCATCGCAGTCGCTCCGGATGGGTACCCTGCCCTTTCCCGTTCCGGGAATCAGCGGCAGGTCGGGCCGCGATTTTTGCGACTCACTTCACCCGCGTCCACAGCAGCACCTTCTCCGGAGCATCGACGTTCTGCAGCCGCAACCGGTCCTCCGTCAGTTCAAGGATCCGATAGGTCCGGCTGGCTCCCTCATCGGCAAGGAGCCGCGCCACTTTGTCAGCCGGCTCCCCCGAGACAATCGTGTGCGTCAGGAGTCCGTCCTTAAGCGACCACTCGAGAACCAGTTCCAGCCGCTTGCCGTACAGCAGTGACGAGAGAAAGTCGAGCTCGCACACCAGTTGCGCGCTGCCATCGTCGCGATTCTCGATCGTCTGGATTCCGTAAGCCTGCGTCCGCCAGCGTCCGGGCAGCCCGCGCTCAAGGTCCGCGTCACTCCGGACCGTCACCTCCTCTGACGCCGGCTGAGTTACCGGTGTCACCGTCGGAGTTGTCACGTCCTTCTCCAGCCGGGAGGCCGGCGGTGCCCGTTCCTCCCGGGCATCCGCATCCGGCCGCGAAGCCACCGGCAAAGGAGCAGTCGCACCCGTCTTCTGCTGGGTCCAGAGCCACACGCCCCCCGTCACCGGGATCAGCACAGCACTCGCCGAGAGAATCGTCGTGCGCACGGCTGACCTGCCCCCGACTTCGGCCCAAAAGGATGGAAACACTCTCCGGTAACCTTACGCGTGGACAACCGGTCTTGCTACTGCGGTTTTCCCCACACGAGCGGATCGCCTCTCCGGATCCCGCCGGAACACCCTTGCCTCCCCTCCACTGCTGCCCGAATTCCTCCGGGTCCGCACAACGGGCCCAGCCGTGGCATCCGGCGCTTCCCTCCGGACTGCACCGATTCGCGAGATTCTCTCGCAGCGAGAAACTTCTGCGGCAACTCCTCTGCAGAAACTGCCGATTCCAGACGACGGGGCAAGCCGCACGACCAGCGCGCACACGGGGGGAAGTCCTCCACATTCGCCGCAGGCAGCAGATCGACGTTTGACGCCGCACCCCCGGCGTCAGAAGATTGAATCTCTTGCGAACTCGAGCGTGGTCCGGCATCGGATCCACGTTTCAGGATCCCTTCATCAGACGGTCTCATGCTTCGACTTCTGCTGCTCAGCCTGTTCGGACTCGGCGCCACAGCGAGCGTCGCCGACGCCCAGATCCGTCAGAACCCCATTCCTGAAGAAAACGAACTCGCCCCCCACGGGCTCACGCTCGCGTGGTGGAATCGCGCGGTCATCGACCCCAGGTCGGACAAGATCCGCTCCTTCACCGCCGACGAGCAGGCAGTTTTCGTGCAGTCAACCACAGGCGTCGTCACCGCCTTCGATGCCGAAACCGGCAAGATCCTGTGGTCCAAGCTCATCGGGAAGTCGAACCAGGTGGCTTACCCGATCGTCTCGAACGACGACATGATCTTCCTCGCCGCCGGAATGCGACTCCACGGCGTCCACAAGGCCAGCGGTGAATCGATGTGGGAAATCAGTCTCCCCCACCATCCCTCCGCCGCACCCGAAGTCGATGAGGACCAGGTCTACGTCGGCACCGTCGATGGCAGCGTTTATGCCTTCTCCCTCGCCGAAATCTCTCGCCTGTACCGCGAACGACTCTTGCCGCAGTACTCGCACCAGACAGAAGTGTGTCGGTACCAGGCCCCCACGGAGATCGTTTCACCGCCAGTCTCGAACGGCCAGGCCGTCGTGTTTGCCAGCTTCAGCGGACTCCTGTTCTCGGTCACTGCCAAGGACCGCGGAACCAACTTCCAGTTCGAAACGGAAGGCCGCGCCCCGATCCGCGTGCCCGTCGGTCGCAACGAAGACACCGTCTTTGTCGCCTCCGACGACCTGCGGGTGTTCGCACTCGACATGATCTCCGGAAACCGTCGCTGGTCGTTCACCGCCGGGGCCCCGATCCGTACGCAGCCCCGGGTCATCGGCAACGACATCTACATCGCTCCCACGCGACGGGGTCTGTTCAGCCTGCGGGCCAACACCGGATTCCAGAACTGGCACCAGCGCCAGGCCGAAGAGTTCCTCGCGGCCACTCCCGATACGGTCTACGCGTCCAACGAAATCGGGGACGTCCTGCTCCTCGACCGCAAAACCGGAGCCATCACGGCACGACTGCCGCTTCGCCACTTCAGCGAACGGGTCAGAAACGAGCGTACCGACCGTCTTTACCTCGCCACGTCAGGTGGCCTCATCGTCTGCATCCGCGAAGCAGCTCGGACGCACCCGCTCTGGCACCTCTTCCCGGAACGCCAACCTCTGAACCCGGAACTCGCCCCGGATTCGTCCACTCCCGCGGACAACGACCCGGACGCCCCCGATTCGCTCGACGGCGAGATCAATCCGCTGGATCAGTAACGCCCTGCGGAATCCCCGGTCCTCCGACCACTCCGGGCAAGAGGCCTTCCGCCCCAGCCGATAGCAGTGCACCTCACCAGCGACTGCCTGGAAGCCACAACAGTCGCCAGTCGCCCACAGCAGCGATGGGCGCATATCCAGCGGCAGCGCAACACCCTAGGCGGAGCGATCCCGCAACCACGCCGCTTCTCGGCGCGGCGTACGGCTCGATGCAAATCCTGCCTGGGCTCCTCAAAGCCTCAGCAGGCCACGCCACCCGTCCAGCAAGACAGCCACACCGCCGGCATCAGCACGCCAGCGGTGAACGCACGTCTCCCGAACAGACCTCTGAGCCCCGGCTCACTTCTTGTCGTCGTCGTCGGTCTTCTTCTTCTTCTTCTTGCCGATCACCGTCTTCACAACACGGGTCTTCGGCAGACCGAGCGGGCTCATCGTCTCGACCCACTTGTCCTCGAACTTCATCTTCTCGATTCGCTCGGCGCGCTTCAGCACGTTCCGAGAGCGGCTCAGGCGGCTGGATCGCTTTAAACTCTTGTCGATGGACATCTTCGGTCAACCAGGTACGTAATCTGTGCCTACATCAGAACCGGGCAGGATATCACCCCGCCCTGCCTGAAACAAGTTCGCACCCGTTTCAGAACTCGCCTCAGGAATACATTCCATCCGTTCCGCAGGCCTCGAACGCACTGCGGATGTGTTCGATCACCGGCTGGCCATTCTCAGCCCACAGGATGGCAACAACGTCAAACCGGGTCGGGCGATCGAGCAACTGGCGGCGCTTCAGCCACGCCAGCGCGGCCCGCGTCAGTTGCCGCTGTTTGACCGCAGTCACCGCCTCGGCAGGTCGCCCGCGTGCATCCGTGCGGCGGGTCTTGACCTCGACGAAGACAATACACTCGCCGTCGAGGGCAATCACGTCGATCTCCCCGATCCGGTCGCGAGACTGTCGTGCCAGAACCTTCAGCCCGCTCGCCTTCAGATAGCGGACAGCAGCACGTTCACCGGCGTCTCCGAACAGTTTTCGAAGCAGGCCGGTGCGGACCATTCCGGGAGCCGATTACTGCACGGCTTCGGCTTCGCCGGCACGAGCACGACGCTCACGCAGACGGGTCGCCTTGCCGATCCGGTCGCGGAGATAATACAGCTTGGCACGACGCACCCGGGCATGACGCTTCACAACAACGTCTGCCACCTTCGGCGAATGAACCGGGAAGGTCCGCTCCACCCCTTCGCCAGCCACAATGCGGCGAACCGTGAAGGTCTCTCGCATTCCGCCACCACGCTTGGCGATCACCACGCCGGTGAACACCTGAATCCGCTCCTTGTTCCCTTCGAGGATCCGCGTGTGCACGTCCACCGTATCACCGATCTCGAAGCTGAGCGGGTTCTCGCGGTAGCTCGTCTGTTCGGCAATCTCAATCAGCTTGTTCATCGATCTGACTTGGTCGGCAGCGGCGACGTGGGAATTTCAAGCGGGAGAAGATAAGTCACACGCAGAAAACTTTCAACGCAGCCAGCAGAAACTTCGTATCTCTCTGCATGTCGTCTCGCCCGGCCTTCCGGTACGATGCAATCTCATCTCGTCCTGTCTCACGCCGTTTCTCCGCGAGAGTGACTCACAATGCCGCAGTTGGATCATGCGGTCCCCCCTTCCGGAACTCTGCTGAGCCCCGAACAGGTCAGCCACGCGCAGTCGGCGGCCCAGTTGCTCATCAGCGGGCTTGCCAAGGCAATTCTTGGTCAGCAGGAATTGCTCGAACTGGCAGTCATCAGCATTC
>CAZUXX010000407.1:0-4252 GCA_964624215.1 uncultured Planctomycetaceae bacterium | reverse complement strand
GGCATCCTGGGCGACGTCGAGGGCGTCGTGCGTCGACCCCAACACACGCACCAGCATGCTGTACAACCGGTCCTGATAACGGTCGACCAGTCCGCCAAAGGCATCCCGGTCGCCCGCAAGACATCTGTCGATCAGAACCTGGTCGTTGCTGGTCACGTCTGTGGTGTATCAGACGCCGGCGAAGACGGAAACGTTCCGGAAAATCCGAAGCGAATCTCTGGCAGATTCCGCCCGACAGGAACCCCGCCTTCCCACGTGGCGGACAGCAGCAGGAGGGCCTCCTCCGCCGAGGCCCCCTGCACAGCACGGTTCGGGCCTCTGGGGCATCACGTTGCGGGCCGTTGCCCCGGTGACGACGGCTGACTCCGTGTTGACCCGGTTTTCGCACCATCCGTAGACTTCCGGTAGCCGGCTGAATTTTGAGCCGGCGACGAGATCGATCCCACGGCTGCGGGCGGAAATGAACAGCGGCGCATTCGAGGCATGTTTATGCGCTCATTTCCGGAACCTCTCTTTGCGCCTGCCTGCGATCAGGCAGAACCTTTCCGACACAGCTGCACGTGAATCACGAATCGCTCTCCGGCGACTCCCGCAGGGCAGGTGACTGGCTGAGGCCGCACCTGCAGTGGATCACCGTGCCGAGCTGGCTGATGTCGGCCCTGATTCACGGTCTGGTCCTGGCAGTCCTGCTGGTCGCATCCCGGTTGCCGGGCTGCCAGGGGACCCTCGACGGAGAGGGAGACGACTTGCGGCAGGTCGGCATTTACGTTCGTCCTGCGGAATCGTCCCCCTCACAGAACGAGTCGGAGACGGAATCTCCCAGCGATCTGCCCACCTCGTCGGATCTGCATTCGCTCCGGACAGCGGCGGAGCCGGTGCCTGACACGCCTCCTGTTGAACTGTCGCTCCCCTCGCTGGATGCTCCACCCCTGATCGGACTGGGACAGGCACCGCGATCGGCCACGAGTATCTCGGACCTGCTGCAGCCGACCCGGGTCGGGGAGGGAACACCCCCTGCCGGTGAGAGTGGACCGGCAATGACATCGATGTTCGGGATCAGCGATGTCGGCAACCGGCTGGTGTATGTGATCGACAATTCCTCCAGCATGGCCAACTACGGGGCGATGCAGGTCGCCAAGGCGCAGTTGATGTCGAGTCTGGAACGGCTCAACGATTCGCAGCAGTTTCAGGTGCTGTTCGTCAACTCCGGCGGCGTGCGTCCGCTCAATCCGGGGCGGTTCGACATGTTTTTCGGGACCGATTCGCAGCGGCTCGAGGTGCGCCTGCAGGTGGCGAACGTGAGTGCCGACCAGGGGACCGACCACCGGGGTGGTCTGCTGGCAGCCCTGGGCTACAACCCGGATGTCGTGTTCTACCTCACGGACGCGGGAGAACCGTATTTGCTGAAGCCCGATCTGGAAGAGATCCGGCGGAAGAATCGCGGGTCGAGGATCCACACGATCCATTTCGGAGAGGGTCCGCCACCCCGGACCGGTGCGGGAGGGCCGGCGACGAACTTCCTGCAAACCCTCTCGTCACAGAACAACGGACGGTATACCTATAAAAATGTCAAAGAGTTCATCCGTCGCTGAGGCTGCCGCTGTGCAGCCGGTCGCGAGTTCCGGCGTGGAGACGACCGCAATCCTGTCGATTCCCGAGCAGCCGCAGGGGGCCTGGTCGCGGTCCAGTTTCCGGAGCCGCTTCAGGCTGCTGAGCGTGATCGCGCTGTCGCTGGTTGCGATCGATCAGGCGACGAAGCACTACGCGATGGCCTCTTTGAAGGAGACCGCTGCGCATCCGCTCACGGCGCTGGGTGGTTCCGTCCGCATCCAGTACGCGGAGAACCCCGGTGCGTTTCTGAGCTTCATGGCGGACTGGGGGCCGAACGCACGGTTCTGGGTGCTCACGGTGACCAATGCCGTGGTGCTCTCGGGGCTGGCGTGGTACCTGCTTTCGTCGCCGGCAGAAGATCGCTGGATGTGGCTGGCCCTGTCATTCATTCTCGCCGGGGGGATCGGCAATCTGATCGATCGCGTCCGCTTCGACGGCCATGTGATCGACTTTCTCAACATGGGCATCGGGAATCTGCGGACCGGGATCTTCAATGTCGCCGACATCGCCATTACAGCCGGCTTCCTGATGCTGCTCCCGCGGCTGTTTCTCCCCGAACGCCATCCCGGGGAGGCGGCGTCGTCTGCACCGGCTCCATGACTGCTCGTTCCGGTTATCTGGTGCCTGCCACCCTGCTGGCCGCGGTCCTCTGCGGTCAGTTGTGGGGAGAAGAACGTGTCACTATTCGCCCCCCGGACTCCGCAGGTCTGATGACCATGTCGGGGGACATCATCAGTTACGACGATGTCGTCCTGAGGATACGGACGCGGGGCCCCCAGCCGATCGAGTCAATTCCCAGTGCGCAGGTGGCGGCGGTGGAGTATTACCGCATCCCGGCGCACCAGTCGGGGCTGCAGGCGTTTCACTCCGGGGATCTGCCGACGGCCATCGCGCATCTGAGGGAGGCGGCACAGCAGGAATCGCGCGGATGGGTCCGGCGGGAGATTCTCGCCCTGCTGGTCCGTTCGCACCTCCGTCTGGACCAGCGGGGAGAGGCTGCCAGCCGGTTCGTCGAAATTGCGAGTGAGGAGCCACAGACAAGACACTGGGGAACGGCCCCCCTGATCTGGTCGTCCGGAGCGATCAACGAAACGCTGCGATCAGCGGCCCGTCGCTGGTTCGTCCAGAATTCAGATGCGGTCCGCCTGATCGGCGCGGGACTGCTGCTGTCGAGTCCCGAGGATGCGGCAGCGGCACGTACAGAACTTCAGAGACTCACGCGGCTCCCGAATCCCCACATTTCGGGGCTGGCGCGCGCGCAGCTGTGGCGGGATCAACTGACGACGGCCGCCCCGAGTGCTCCGGAGCTCGACCGCTGGCGTCGCGAGGTCGAACGGATGCCCGAATCGATCCAAGGAGGACCGTGGTATCTGGTGGCGCAGGGAGCACTCGCCCGCAGCGATCTGGAATCGGCAGCCGCAGCCCTGTTGCGGGTCTTTCTGGTGCATCACGAAAATGAAGCGCTGGCAGCACAGGCGGGACTGGAAGCAGCACGATTGCTCGAGCGGCTGAACCGGAAAGCGGAAGCCGATATCATCGCACGCGAAGTAGTCGAGCGATTCGCGGGGACCAGCTTTGCCGGAGAAGCCCGGGGGATTCTGGACGCAGCGACGCCCTGAATTCGGCACAGGGACGGACTTCCGAACGAGACGGAGCATGATGCATCAGCGACCTTTACGATGGTTCGTCCCCCTCGCCGGCCTGGGGCTGTTGTCGCTCTGCCCGACGGAGCTGTTCGCCCAGGAAACGGGCCGCATCCTCGATGACGGGGTCCTCGATATCCGTGCCCTGCTGCAGGCTGGCGGAGTCATCGGCTACATCATCCTTGCCCTGAGCGTGGCGATGGTGGCGCTGATCGTCGAGCACCTGCTCAGCATCCGCCGCGGATCGCTCATGCCGGCCGGTCTGGCCGCGGAAGTGCACCAGTTGCTGGCGTCGAATCAACTGGCCCAGGCCGAGCAGTTGTGCCGGCAGCGACCGAGCTTTCTGGGACATGTCCTCTCCGCCGGAATCCAGGAGGCTCCACTGGGATATCAGGCGGTCGAAAAGGCGATGGAGGATGCTGCGATGGAGCAGTCGGCGCGCCTGTTCCGCAAGATCGAGTATCTCTCGGTCATCGGGACGATCGCGCCCATGCTGGGGCTGATGGGAACGGTATGGGGGATGATTCTCGCCTTCGGCGAGTTCTCCGAGAAAGCGAATCCACAGGTGGCCGAGTTCGCTCCCGGAATCTCGGCAGCACTGGTGACGACGCTGATGGGGTTGTGTGTGGCGGTGCCGGCGCTGTCGGCGTTCGCCATCTTTCGCAACCGGATCGACGAATTCGTGGCCGAAACGTCGCTGGCTGCAGATCACGTGATGACGCCGCTGAAGCGCAGCCTCAAGGACCGTCGCAAGGCGGCCACTCGCGAGGCGGCGCCTGCGGCCCCCGAGCGTGAACCGCCGCCCCCGGTCGCGCGGGAGCGGCAGCGATGAGAGTGCCGGTGCGGCAACGCGGCATGGGGTTGCAGTTCAATATCACGCCGCTGATTGACATCGTCTTTCTGCTGGTGATCTTTTTTCTGGTGGCCACCCATTTCGTCAGCAGCGAGGTACGGGAAGAACTCGACCTGCCGCTGGCCAGCCAGACGGACGATCGGCC
>CAZUXX010000406.1:2001-4275 GCA_964624215.1 uncultured Planctomycetaceae bacterium | reverse complement strand
TCCGCGGGCTCCCTTCTTCCGGACGCCCCACGTCGATATCGGCGATGACTCCCACACCATCGCGACACACTCGCGACGTCAGCCCCGCGTCCGTCAGCTTTGAGTGCAGATAAGCAGAGGTTTCCCGCTCCTCGCGGCTCGGCTCCGGATACGCATGCAGATGCCGCCGGATCGAGATCAGCTCCTCTTCCAGCTGCCTGAAGTGCTGATCAAGCGACTGCTCCCAGGGCTCGGGCGGCGATTGGGCAGGAGCGGTCATAAGCGTCTGGGGGCAGCGAACTACGCAAATTCCTGGGAGGTCGGCTTGATCACCAGATCCGACACGTGCGCCCGTGGAGGCAGCGAGGCCACCATCACCACAGCCGCGGCGACATCCTCAGGCTGCAGGATCCGGGCCCGGTGCTCGGCACTCACGGGATTCGGACGCTGATCAAGAATCGGCGTCTCCACTTCCCCCGGGTAGATATTCGTCACCCGGATCCCGTTGTCCTTCTCTTCCAGCCCCACGCACGTTCCCAAAGCCGTCATGGCGAACTTCGAGGCCGAGTAGGCGACGCCCCCCAACAGACTCGCCCGCAGCCCGGCAATCGACGAAATGTTGACGATCAGCCCGTCACGACGTTCGCGCATTTGTGGCAGGACGAAGTGCATCACGTTGAACGCACCGGTCGCGTTCACCCGCAGCAGGGTGTCCCAGTCGGCCGGATCCAGCACCGACATCATCCGGTTCGCGATGTTGACTCCCGCCGAGTTGACGACCACATCGATCCGGCCGAGCTCCTGAGTCGCCCAGTCGACCAGACGCTCTGCTTCCTCACGGATCGACACGTCTGCCGCATGGCAGCGGATCGGCACGTCACACGACACCGCCGCGGCAACCTCCTGCAGCTTCGCCTCGCGGCGACCGCTGATGGCCACAGCGCACCCGCTCTCGGCAAGCGCCCTGGCGATCCCGGCGCCGATCCCCGTCCCGCCCCCGGTAATCAGCACGGTTTTGCCAGTCAGCTCAGCCACGTCGGTCCTCCACGGCATCCACTCCGGGAATCTTCTGCCCGGATCAACCCGGTTCGCTCAGATTCGTTCGAATCCACACGGTTCGAACGGTCGTAGCCACTCCCTCCGGGGTCCAATGCAGACCCCGATCAGGAATTAGTCCTTCCGATGACGAATCTTCGCCCGGTTCCGACGCTTCTTCCGACCCAGCTTGCGACGCCCCTTCCCCGATTTCTTGACACCCATACTCCGGCAACTCCAGTACAGACGGACTTCCTCTACGGTGAACAGCGATGTCGGGCGAACGTCACCCGACGAAAGCGGCGGCTGAACCGGGAATGGCCCCAGCATCCGAAACAGCCAGTTATTCGGCAGCATAGCAGCCGCACCGCCGAACAGAAAGACTGCCGCAAACCGCGAGAAATCCCGATCGGAAACAGCACGTCAGGGGGGCGGTCGACTGATCCTGCTGCACTTGGTGCGATGCGACGTGCAACGGGCAGGCCCGCTGCTCAGTACCCCGCAACGATCCCTGCCACGGGGACGCGTCCGGTTCCGGATCCGCCCACCGCCGGATCACTGGCCCGCTGTTCCACCCGACGCTGCAGCGTCGCCCGATCGACTTCTAGTGCCGTCAGCGAGGCATCGAGGAGCTGGCAGCCTGCTTGGAGCAGCATCCGCCTCAATTCCGGATCCTGGGCAACACGGGCTCGCTGGACGAGTTGCTCCGTGGCTTCGACAGTGGATCGGGCTTTCTGGTGACTGGGCGGGATCCCGTGCATTGCTCCTCCATGCAGATTCAGAAGCAGGATCGGACCGCAGCCAGGGAAGTTTTCAGCACCGTTTGTTCCCCGGAGCAAACCGGAGCCTTCAGGTCTGCGCGCACTCTGCGAACCGCTGTATCTGAACCCGCTTGCCTCACCGGCAGAGTCTTCCTGCGCGGAACAGAACGCCTGCGTAGGAATCAGCTCAATCGCCGCGACCCGGCGGGATGAACCGTTCGCTGCGGTCCTCACACTGTCATCTCCCGTTAAGACGACCACTGACACACCCTTCACGCGGTTTTCGCTGAAGGGGACCGCACGATAGATTGGTGACCGGGCAGCCAATCGACTGCCACTCCCCCCTCGACTGTGTCGACGACATCCTCCCCATGCTTCCACGGCCACCGTCGACTCAATGGGAACCGGCCATGCACGCCGCCGGTCCCCTCTGGCTCTGGTGGGCTCCCTCGGGGGACACGTCGACGGTGCTGGTCCAGGTTCCACCGCCTACCTTGCA
>CAZUXX010000406.1:0-1991 GCA_964624215.1 uncultured Planctomycetaceae bacterium | reverse complement strand
CCCCCTGACAGCACGCAGCCTGATGCAGGCGAGTGGCCTGGCAGCCGAAACCTTCGCCGGCTGGACCGTCGGCGGTGTCACTTATGATGCCATGTCCGGCCGCAATCCGCTGCTGGATCAGCCACTCCCGTCCGTTCCTCAGGGACTGACGATCGCACTGCGATGTGCTGCCATTCCCGATCCTCAAGCCGTGCCGGCTCCCGGTCCTGGAGCACCACCCGCCACACCGGTCGCGGCTGCGGACTCACAGAAACTCCTTGCTGTCATGGAGATGAACTGGCAGGCGATCATTCAGATCGAACGTCAGATGGAGGCCGTCCGCAAGCAGTTGGGAGGGTTGCTCGGACGCCTTGGCTCGTTGAACCGCGACCTCAATCCGGATGAACGCAAGCACGCCGACAGCGTCGACCTGAAGGACTGGCAGGACGCTCGTCGCTGGCTCCGGGATTGTGCCAGCACTGTCTCCCGGTTCATCCGCGATTACGATATCGGCATGACCAGTACCGCCGGACATCGGGCGCGACTGGAAGACCTTTACCGCCAGTATGTGTCGCAAGGGCAGCCGTTCGCCGGCATCGGCGCCGCGGCGCAGGAGTTCGAATCGCATCGGCGATCGGTTCAGTCACTCCTCAGCCAGATGCAAAATGCGTCCAACGCTGCTTCGCGGGACGGAGAGCAGCGTGCCCAGCAGCTCCTTCAGCGGATCGCAGCGAAAGTCCGCCGCGGCCGCCGCAACACGTCCTGACTTCGCCGCGACGGATCACTTCCGGCCGGCCGCCGTCCCGGACTCCCCGGACAGTTGAGATTCTCACGCGAGTTGCGACGATATTCCTTCGACCAACAGCTCCCCGGTCTCGCCCACCGAGTGTGTCTTCTGCAGGGTATCTGCCGATGAACCCTCCCAAGGAGCATGAGGGTTTGACAAGTCGTGATGTGCCAGGGCGCGGCCCCGTCTCGGGCCATTGAACGTGTCCCCGTCCGGGGGCTTTATCCGGAATCTCCATGCGACGGCGGCTGGCAATCCTTCTGAGCGTGGTCGCCTGGGGCAGCTTCGTCATCATCGGCCTGTGGCGGATGGAGACGAACATCGAGGATCTCTTCCCCTGGTTACCCGAATCAGGGCAGCAGCGCGAAGAGTACGCCGGATTCATCGAGCGGTTTGGCTCGGACGACACGCTGATCGTCAGTTGGGTCGGCTGCTCACTCGATGACCCCCGCATCCCCCGCCTGGAACAGGTCCTGCTGCGCGACTGGGGACACTGGGTCAGCGACGTGACGTCCGCTCCACAGCTGATCGACGAGTTGACCTCCCCGCCGGCATCCATGGGACGCGCCGAAGCCATTCAACGGCTGCAAGGAGTGCTGGTCGGTCCGGATGGCAGCACCGCCGCCATGCTCATCCACCTCTCCGACGCGGGCATGTTGTCGCGTCGCGAAAGTGTCGGTGATGTCGTTGCTGCCGCCGTCGACGTCGGCATTCCGCGGGAGGACCTGCGTCTGGGAGGTCGTCCCTACAACGGCTACTACTCAGCCGAACAGACGCGGCAGTCGCTCGTGTGGCTGTCAATCCCCGTGGCGATCATCGCCGCGGGGCTGGCCTGGCTCTGCTTCCGGGACATCCGGCTGATGGCCGTCACTCTCGCCTGCTCGGGCGGTGCCACCCTGACCTCGTTTGCCCTCATCCCCTGGACCGGTCACCGGGTGAACGGCTTGCTCGCCGCCCTGCCGTCCCTCATCAACGTGATCGCGACATCCGGAGCCATTCACGTTGCCAATTACAGCCTCGCCATTCATCGGCGGGAAGTGCTGACAGGAGAATTGAGGTCGCGGCGTGAGCATGTAGCCGCAGTACAGACGAAAGCGTTCGGACCGTGCCTGTTGTCTACGATGTCGACGGCGCTGGGGAGTCTGTCGCTGGTCGGAAGCGAATTTCCCGCCCTCCGCGAATTCGGGATCTTCGCGACAATCAGCGTGCTGATCGCGTTTGTCTT
>CAZUXX010000405.1:3367-4279 GCA_964624215.1 uncultured Planctomycetaceae bacterium | reverse complement strand
CGCGAACTGAGCCATTGCGAGTTGGTATCGAGCTTGGATCCGGAGGTGATCTCCGTTCCGACGGTAATGATTTCGGCGTGTCGCACGATCAGCTCTCCCGCGTCGTCCGGTCGTCGTGATGATCGTCCAGCAGCGAATCGTCGAAGGCGAAATCGAAGGCAATCCAGAGCGCCCGGGCGTACCGGAACCAGAGCAACGGCCAGACGACGCAGAAGGCCACCAGGGGGATGGCCAGTTGCGCGTTGGTGTACTTGAGTCCAAAGTGGAAGAACCCGTAGGCCACCGTCAGCAGGATGACGGTGATTCCGTAGTTGACGTAGATGGAACCGAGGAAGTAGCCGGGTGCCCGCTCGAACAGATAGCCACAGGAGGGACAGCTGTGGTGCATGCGAAACCACCCGCGGAACATGGGCTGTTCGCCGCAACGGGGGCACTTCAGATGCAGAGCCCGTTTGAGGACCATCTCGGAAGTGGGATGCACCGGTCGGGCTGGTGGTGCCTCGAAGGTGGCCGCGGATCCCGCGGGATCGTGCGGGACGGGATCTCCGGGATCGTGTTCGTGTGCCGGGTTGTGTCCATCGACGGTCATCGCTCGCTCCACTGAACCGGGTCGCGTTCGACGGCGCTGGGCCGTGCGTCGAGACCGGGAAACTGTGTTCTCAACGTCGTGGCCAGATCCTCGACGGCAGGTCGTTCGGTGGCGTAGTGGCCAGCCAGGACGAGTGCGATGCCTGCCGCCCGTGCCTGGAGGCTGGCATGGAATCGCGCCTCTCCCGTGAGGAACGCGTCGCAGCGGGCCCGGATGGCATCGTCGAGAAACTCGGCGGCGGATCCACATCCGATACCGACACGCTCAATCCGTTGCTGGAGGTCTCCGGTGTAGAGACAGCGGCTGTCGGGGAGCGCCGCATG
>CAZUXX010000405.1:0-3357 GCA_964624215.1 uncultured Planctomycetaceae bacterium | reverse complement strand
TTTCTCGATGAACTCGGCCAGCGTCACGGGCTCTGGAAGCCGACCGTGCCGACCTGTTCCGGCGCCTGCGGGTGCACTTTCGGGTGGGGCTGGGCGAAGGGGTTCGATCTGGTCGAGCCCGAGGCTTTTTGCCAACCGGGTATTGATTCCTTCGGCTGCACTGTCGAAGGCTGTGTGGGGTGAGTAGACGGCGACGCCCGCGCGGATGAGCCGTAGCAGCATGGCTCCTTCGGCAGCGTCGGCAGTAATCCGGCGGACCTTGCGGAAGAGGACCGGGTGATGCGTGACGACGAGCTGCGCCTGCTCGCGGATCGCTTCGTCGGCGACGTCGGGGGTGAGTGTCAGACAGGTGAGGACGCGGTGAAGGGGCTCATTGCGATCCCCGACCAGCAGTCCGACGTTGTCCCACTCTTCGGCGAGGGCGAGGGGGGCAAAGGACTCGAGGAACGTCACGCAGTCGTGGACGGTTAATCCGGCAGTTGTCGCGGACATCAGTTCTCCACGGTCGGCCAGGGACCGGTAATCAACTGCTTCATTTCCCGGACGGCACGCTCGAAGCCTACGAGTACGGCGCGGGAGACGATGCTGTGGCCGATGTTCAGTTCACTGACACCGGGGATGCGTGCGATCGGGACGACATTGCGGTAAGTGAGGCCGTGGCCCATATGAAGGATGAGTCCGCTGGAGCGGGCGGCATTCGCGGCGACCTCGACCTCGTGCAGCCGGCGTCCCTGTTCGGCGGGGGAGGGAGCGTCGGCGTAGGCTCCGGTATGGAGTTCGACGGCCTGGACTCCGAGTTGACGGGCGGCGTCGACCTGTTCGGGATCGGGATCGATGAAGAGGCTGACTTCGATCCCGGCGGCGAGGAGCTGGTCGACCGAGCGGCGGACGACATCGCGACAGCCGACGACATTGAGGCCGCCTTCGGTGGTGATTTCCTCCCGCCTCTCGGGAACAAGCGTGCACTGTTCAGGCCGCACCTCGAGAGCGATCTTTGTGATCTCCTCGGCGGCGGCCATTTCGAGGTTCAGCTTGACCTGCACAGTTTCCCGGAGGAGTCTGAGGTCTCGATCCTGGATGTGCCGGCGGTCTTCGCGGAGATGGATGGTGATCCCATCGGCACCGCCGAGTTCGGCCAGTGCTGCTGCCCAGACGGGGTCAGGCTCGACAGTCCGACGTGCCTGCCGGATCGTGGCGACGTGATCGATGTTGACGCCAAGTCGAGGCATGGATCACCCAACGAGTGAATCGTGTGCAGGAGACTATGGTGGCGGTGTGTGGTCTGACGGGTGCGGGTTGTTCCGCCTCGGCAATTTCACCTGAATTGCCGTCCATCGAGCGGCGGCGCAAGATGGATCGGTTCCGCCAGACTGTCAAGGACCGGGCTGGTCGCGACTGTCCGGGATGGGAACAGCTTGCGCGGGAGCCGGTTGCTGCATTCTAGACCGGGTTGCAGGTTCGGTCTTCGCGTGAGAAAGTTGTTTTTTGCGGGGGAGAAGGCGGAGATCGCAAGCGATGCCGGCCGATCTTCCCAGTCTGATGAAGCGAGTGGCGGAGAAGGGGCTGCCGCCCTGGCGGGGGTCTCAGTGGGTGGAAGGTGTCGCCATTTGACCACTCGGGGCGCGTTCGGTAACATCCTCCGCTTCTACGCAGACAACGTTGAAACGTTTCCGGAGTCAATGCAGTGGCGGACATTGTCGTTAAGGACATTCTCGAGGCGGGGGTCCACTTCGGCCATCGCACGAGCCGTTGGAACCCGAAGATGCGTCCGTACATCTACGGTCGCCGGAACCAGATTCACATCATTGACCTGAAGGAAACGGTGCGGGGGCTGCTGCGGGCCCGCAAGTACCTGATGAAGCTGGCTGCCCAGGGGAGTCTGATCCTGTTTGTGGGCACGAAGCGTCAGGCGAGCAAGGCGATTGAAGAGACGGCCCGGCGATGCGGGATGCCGTATGTGAGCGAACGCTGGCTGGGTGGGATGCTCACCAACTTCCGGACGATTCGCGGTCGGCTGCGTCGTCTGGAAGAGCTGGAAGCGCTCGAGACGACGGGCGAGCTGGCGACGTACTCGAAGAAGCAGCAGTCTCGTCTGATGCGGGAGTATCGCAAGATCAAGCGGAACCTGGAGGGGATCCGCACGATGAACCGGCTTCCGGAAGCGATCGTGGTGATTGATCCGAACAAGGAACACAACTGCGTCGCGGAGGCCCGGATTCTGGGGATCAAGGTGGTGGCCTTGATCGATACAGACTCGGACCCGGATCTGGTGGATCTGCCGATTCCGGGGAACGACGACAGCATGCGTTCGATCCGGATCATTCTTCAGCACCTGGGAGACGCGGTTCAGACCGGGGTCCAGGCGGCTCCGAAGAAGAAGAAGGACGAGGAGCAGCCGGCGGCGGAAGAGCCGAAGGCGGTGCCGAGCATCGGCTAGGCCGCTTGCGGGTGATTGTGGCGGCGATTGTGTGCGTGCCCGGCATTGCAGCAGGACGATGCGGCCGATGACGCTACGATTTCACCGGAAGCGCCCTGATTGTCGTTGAATGCCGGTGCGATCCTTCGCGGATCGTGAGAACCGATGCCTCTCCCCGATCTCGCATTTGCGACAGGCGTGGGTTGTTGGCGTAGAACCAGTCCCGAAATTGTTTTTGATGCCCGCCCCGCGCACGGGTGCCTCGTGGCGGAGTGTCAGCGTCCTCAGGAGTCAGCGTGATGGCCGAAATCACCGCCTCAGCAGTCAAGTCGCTTCGCGACCAGACTGACATGCCCATGATGATGTGTAAGCAGGCACTTCAGGAAGCCGATGGCGACGTCGCACGTGCGATCGAGATCCTGAACGAGAAGGCCGGCAAGCGGCTGAGCAAGCGCACGGGGAATGTGACTGAGGAAGGTCGGATTTTCGTTCGCGTTTCGGACGACGGAACCCGGGCGGTGGCGATCGAAGTGCAGTGTGAATCGGCCCCGGTTGCCAGCAGCGAGTCGCTGGCGAAGCTGGGTGACGCTCTGGTTGAGCAGCTGATGACCGGCCCGGGTGCCAGTACGGCGGAGGAGCTGTTGTCTCAGCCGGCTCCGGAGGGGGTGACGCTCAAGGATCTGTACGAGGCGATTTCGAATCGCATCCAGGAGAAGATCGTCGTCAACCGTGTCCATCGTGCCGAAGGGCCGGTGGGGGTTTACGTGCATCACGACGGGAAGACGGCAGTCATCTTCGAGGCTGAAGGGGATTCGAAGAACACCGAAGTGCTGCGTGACGTGGCGATGCACATTGCGGCCCTGAAGCCGACGGTGACGACGGTTGACCAGCTGGATCCGCAGGTGGTCGAGTCGGAGCGGAACCGTCTGGTTGAGGAAGCC
>CAZUXX010000404.1:1407-4286 GCA_964624215.1 uncultured Planctomycetaceae bacterium | reverse complement strand
GGCGATCGACAAGGGATGGACGCCGGTCGTCGAAGGGGTGACGGATGTCGAGAGCTACGGGGACTGGCGTGAGCCGTTTCCGCTGGATCATGACGCGATCACCAAACGGGATGACGCGTACTGGTCGGAGTACCGGGCGACCCCGAAGATTTTCATGCCGCTTTCGCGTGCGCAGGAGCTGTGGCGCAGCCGGTACGGGAGCCTGACGTCGCTGCGGATCGCCCCTGCAGAGCAGATGTCACTCGAAGAGGCGGAAGAGCAGTTCAGTGAGTTGCTGCTTCAGGAACTGCGCCCGCGGACGACGGGGTTGATCTTCCAGCCGGTGAAGTGGCAGGGCCTGCAGGCGGCGTCGGGCACGACCGACTTTTCGAGTCTGTTTCTGGGGTTCAGCGGGTTTCTGATCGTGTCGGCGATGCTGCTGGTAGGGCTGCTGTTTCGGCTGGCGATCGAGACGCGCCGCCGACAGGTGGGGTTGCTGGCGGCGGTCGGATTGTCGCCGACGCAGGTTCGCCGGGTGTTTCTGGCGGAAGGTCTGACGTTGTGCCTGCTGGGAGGCGTCATCGGAATTCCGCTGGCAATCTGGTATGCGCGACTGATGGTCTACGGACTGACGACGTGGTGGCGGGGGGCGATCGGGACGGAATTTCTGTTCGTGAAGGTCGTACCCTCGAGCGTCGTGATCGGATCGGTGATCGGAATCGCCGTGGGGCTGCTGGCGGTGTGGTGGTCTCTGCGTCAGGCGAGCCGCACCAGTGCGCGGTCGCTTCTGGTGGGGGCGGATCTCAGTGAAGGGCCGTCCGGGCGCCGGGGTCGGGGGATCTCGTCGCGCACGGTGACACTGACGGGGATTGGAGTGGCGATCGTGCTTGTCGCGGCGTCGATCGCGGGAATTGTCCCCGGCAGCGAGGCGTTCGCGGGGTTCTCGTGGCGGACCGTGCTGTTCTTTGTTGCCGGCGTGTGTGCTCTGGTCGGATCGCTGGCAGCGATGGGCTGGTGGCTGACGAGTGAGCGGGGTCCGTCCGTTGCCGGCAAAGGGACGGCGGCGTATGCGCGGCTGGGTGCTGCCAACGTGGGCCGCCATCGAACCCGGTCGCTGTTGACAGCGTCGCTCGTTGCGTCGGCAACGTTTGTGATTGTGGCGATTGCCGCCGGTCATCGGGATCCTGCCCGGGAACATCCCGTGAAGGACTCGGGGAACGGGGGGTTCACGCTGGTGGCGACGACGAGTCAACCGGTGCTGTACGACCTGAATACGGAAGAGGGTCGGCGAAAGCTGGCGATCTATCCGGAGTCACCGGAGCAGGAAGCTCTGCTGGACGCGATGACGGTGATGCCCTTCCGGGTGCGGGAGGGTGATGATGCGAGTTGCCTGAACCTGTATTCGAGCCAGCAACTGCCGATGATTCTCGGTGTGCCGGGTGATGTCATCGAGGCCATGGACCGCGAGGGGCGGTTCAAGTTCGCGGATACTCCGGGTGAGCATCCGTGGAGGCTGCTCGAGAAGCCGATCGAGGGTGGCATCGTCCCGGTCCTGGGTGACATGAATACGGTGATGTATTCACTGAAGCTCGGGATCGGCGGACGGCTGGACGTTCCTGCCGAGGCCCTGACAGAGTCTGCCGTCGAAGAGGTGAAGCTGGAGATTGCCGGCATGTTCGATGGCAGCATCTTTCAGGGAATGCTGCTGATGAGCGAGGAGAACTTCCACACGCTGTTTCCGCGTCGGGCAGGCTTTCGCTACTTCCTGATCGAGACGACGCCAGAAGCCCAGCGTCAGACGGCAAACCTGCTCGAATCACAACTGGACGATGTCGGATTCGATGCCGAACCGGTCGCACAGCGATTGCGGGACTTCCTGGCTGTGCAGAACACGTACCTGCTGACGTTCCAGACCCTGGGAGGTCTGGGGCTGCTGCTGGGAACGATCGGTCTGGCGACGGTGATGTTGCGGAATGTCATTGAGCGGCGCGGGGAGCTGGCACTGCTGCGGGCGATCGGCCTGCGAGGGTCGGGTGTTTCGATTGCGGTCCTGTGCGAGAACGGGCTGCTTTTGGGCTGGGGACTGGCCGCCGGAGCTTTTTCGGCTCTGCTGGCGATGCTGCCGCACCTGCTGTCGACCGGCGGAGATTTGCCGTGGCTGCGACTGGCGATGATGCTGGGTGGTGTGTTCGTTGTCGGTATGACGGCGGCATCGACGGCCGTCCGGGCGGCCGTACGAACTCCGGTGCTGGGAACGCTCCGTGCGGAAGCGTAAGCGGCGGGCCTCAGCGTTGCCGGGGGTGCACTTGTTGCGGGGCGTGTTGCCGCTCGACCGAACCGGTGTGAAGCGCCTGCTGGACGGCGCGAGCGAGCGCCCGGGCCGAGTCGCGGGCGAAGCGTCGCTGCAGCCGGCGCATCAGCGGATATCCGAGTCGTGCCTGCCAGCAGCCCGGTTTCGAGAACGCGGAGATCTCGTACCAGACGGAATCGTCTCGGGGATCCCACTCGATCGCGAAGCGTTCCTCTCCGGTGGCGATATGGTCCGGAAGTGTTCCGTAGGCGAACGCGAAGGTGCGGGTGGGTTCGTCGGACCGGGTGACGTAGACGATCCGGCAGGCATTGACCCACCAGACTCCGACGGCCGAGCCGAGAATGGCCAGAACGTCGCCTGGCTGGATCGGAGTTTCGGGAGGCCACATTGCGGCCCAGCCGACCGAGAATTGCTGCCACTGCTGAAGAGCCTGCCGAGCGGCCTCGAAGGTGGCGAGTCCTGCCCCGATCTGCACGCGATCGGAGTCGCAGCGGAATCCGGCCGGTGGCTGCGTTGCCGTCGCCCCGATGGCGGAATAGCTGTAGGGGGATTCCCGCTGCTGTGCGAGAAAGCGACGGATGTCGTCGGG
>CAZUXX010000404.1:0-1397 GCA_964624215.1 uncultured Planctomycetaceae bacterium | reverse complement strand
GAGAAGAAGATCACTCCGCGTCCCCCGGCCATCGTAGCGAAGCAGGTCTGAACTGAAGCGAGGCGCGTCGGAGACTGGCGAGTCGATGCCTGCCGAGCTTCTACCAGAGGCCTTGTGGCCCGGGTTGGTCGAGTCCCTTGAGGTGCTGCTCTTCACTGACGAGAGGCAGCAGTGCCGCCGCCACGCGGAGGTCGTCGCGGGTGGTAATCTTGAGATTCAGCGGTGATCCTTCGACGACGTGGACGGAATGACCGGCCCGTTCGACCAGTTGGGCATCGTCGGTGGCGACAAACTCGCCGTGTGACTGGTAGGCCTGCTCGAGAATCGAGCGCCGGAAGGCCTGGGGGGTCTGGGCGGCCCAGAGTCCGGATCTGTCGACCGTCTGCTGGACGAGTGCATCAGAACAGCGTTTGACGGTACTGCTGATCGGGATCGCCGGGATTGCGGCTCCGTGCTGAAGGGCGGCCTCGAAAACCCGGTCGACGAGTTCGGTATCGACGAGCGGCCGCGCGGCATCGTGAATGGCGATGTATTCGACTTCGTCACGGAGGTGGGCCAGTCCGTTCGCGACGGAATCGGCTCGTTCCTGCCCTCCGGGGACGACGTGGAGATCCATCAGCGCGAGATTGGCCGCGAAGCGTTCCCGGAACCACTCCTGATCGTCAGGTGAGATGACGAGGATCGTCTGGACGACTTGCGGGTGACGCAGAAACACCTCAGCCGATCGCAGCCAGACCGGTCGCCGTGCCAGGTCGATGAAGACCTTCTTCCGCCAGGGATCGCCGAAGCGGGAGCTCATACCGGCGGCAGGCAGAATGACGGCAAAGCGGGACATGGCGCATCGGAATCACGAGGACAGAAGAGGTAGTCTACGCGGGAGAGCGCCTGTGACAACGGCTGGGGCGGGTCGGCTGACCGGGAGGTCTCGCAGAGACTGGGTCGACCGTTACAATTCCGCGCGATGGCGAGGAACGCTGTGCCAACGAGCCAGGCAGGATGGCGGCGGATTGGGTTTATCATCTGACCGGAATCGTGCTGGTGCTGGCGAGTGCCGCCGCCTGGGTGGCGACGCTGTTCATGCTGCCGGGGACGTGGGTCATCGTCGGACTGGTGGCGCTGGCGGCGTTCTTCCTTCCTGAAGCGCCGGATCGATCGCTGGGGCTGAGCTGGTACGAAGTGGCCGGTATCGGAGGGCTGGCGGTTCTTGGTGAGGTGCTGGAATTCGTGGCGGGAGCGGCCGGGGCGAAGAAGGCGGGAGCGAGTCGCCGGGCGATCGGACTTTCGCTGGTGGGTGCCGTCGCCGGGAGCCTGCTGGGGGCGACAGTGGGCATCCCGATTCCACTTGTGGGCCCGATTGTGGCGGCATTGGCCGGTGGCGGCCTGGGAGCGTTTGTCGG
>CAZUXX010000403.1:0-4290 GCA_964624215.1 uncultured Planctomycetaceae bacterium | reverse complement strand
CCTCCAGTCGGGTAAAGGGGAGCACCCGTGTGTCCGCGTCGATCCACACCGGACCATTCCGGGCATCGATGACAACAAACGGGTCAATCTCTGCCCTGGCGTGGATGAAGACATCCTCACGCTTCCCCTGGATGCAGAGGTGGGCCTCTGGTTCCGCCAGCTGGGCCTCTCGTTCTCGCAAGGAAAAGTCCGTGTGCAGCTGCTCCCCGTTGGCGGAGACGAGATCCCACGGATGCGACACCATCCGATCGGCAACAGCGACTTTCCGTCGACCGGATGCAATGCGCGCCAGGCCTTCGTCGGGTGCTCCAGGGTCGATGGCAGCCGCCTCGTCACCGGTGACCCACATCCACGCGATCGCATCCTCGACGGCTCCGACGGCATCCCGCGGAGCGTCAAGCAGGTCGCGAACGTCGCCCAGCCAGCGTGAGTTGAGGAACAGTGTGGGATTGCTGCGCAGCCAGGTGCAGTCGTTCACATGCGCTGTGGGATGTTCTTCCTGGTACACCTCACACAGGCCCGGTCTGATGCAGACTCCCCAGTCGGCGTCGGGAAGCAGCTCGAGAGCCCTTTCGCGGGGAGTAAAATGCCCGCACCGCAGTTCGCAGACGGGTCTGAGCAGCGCGATTGGGCGGAATTGATCGACCGAACGGTCTTCGAATAACGCGATCCGCGGCATCGTCTGTCGCCTCCTGACTCACACCCCGGCCATTCGGGGGGTGGAGTCTAAAGGACAGTCGCCGCTGTGCTCCAGACGAGCTTTGACCATGTGCGCCGGGCCCTTGGGCCCGGCCGGAGAACTCACACCGCAGCGGCCTTGCGGTGGACGCTTTCAATCGGGACGTGCGGGCCCGCGTAACTCTTGCTGTCGTCCGCAGTGCCTGACGCGGCGCGGCGTTCCACGCCAGCCGGAGCATCGGCCGCCAGCGGTCGATACCGCTCGATTCTGAGCATCCAGGCGACCGGGAAAGCGAGGAATGCCGCCAGGAAGCTTCCCAATGCACCCATTTTGACCGAGTCCTGAACCAGTCCCGGTTCGGGGAAGGCCGCTGAGGACACAAACAATGCCACCGTGAAGCCGATACTGGCGACGACTCCGAGTGCGAGGATGTGACGATTCGAGACGCCATCGGGCATTTGCAGCTTCATCAGTCGCGTGGCGACCCAAGTGAAGAGGAAGATCCCGACCGGCTTGCCGACGATCAGACCAAGCAGCACGACGAACGTGCCAGCTCCGACATTGGCGAGAACGACTCCGGCGTTGACCAGTCCGAACAGCCCGAGAATCAGCTCGACCGGGCGTTTCCACCAGTGTTCGAAGGCGTTCAGCGTGTCGTGGCGGAAGGACGTTTCACGGAACAGCCCGATATCGGTGTGGGCGTGTGGAAGGATTGGAATGATCGGGACCAGTCCGAGTGCCGCGTGAATGCCCGCCTTGTAGAAGGAGAACCAGCTCATGACGCCGGGAACCAGCAGATAGGCCCAGAAGTTCTTGACGCCCATCATTCGCATCAGCCATGCGATGCCGATAGCGCCCCCGGTCATCAGGAGCCACTGCAGTTCCAATGCCTTTTCGGGATAGGCGACAGCGAGAATCATCAGACCGGCGGCATCATCGGCAATGGCCAACAGCAGCAGGAACGGGATCGCCGGATGACCATCCCCGAAGATCAGTCGGGCAATGAGGTAGCTGAAGGCGATATCGGTTGCACAGGGAATGGCCCAGCCACGGCCGAGTTCTTCCATACGGCCCAGGGCGAACGCTCCCAGCAGATAAACTAGCGCGGGGACGATCACCCCGCCGGCCGTTGCCATCAGCGGAGTTGCCGCCTTCCGCGGATTGGAGAGGGCTCCCCCCGGAAGCAGGGCCTCCCACACTTCCTTCGCGGCAATCGCGAAGAACAGTGACATCAGCACATCGTTGACCAGAAAGTGCAGGGTGAACCCGTGTTCGCCCCCGCTCCCGGCCAGGACCGCATGGACAAAATCGTGGTAAGCGCCTGCGTCGATGTTGGCCCAGATCAGAGCAACGAAGGCCCCGCCGATCAGAAAGAGCGAGTTCTCAAAGAGAAACCGGATCGGTGCCGGCATGCGGTCTCCGCCGCCATGTACGGGTATTTCGCCGCTGGAAGCCTGGGACATTTGTCTGACGCGAGTTGACCTGGACGACGCAGGTCAATTCATGGCAACGAAAGGACGCCGGCGACCTGCTCAGACGGCGGACGCGCGAATCCTTGCCCACAAGGATCAAGCCGTCAAGGAGATTCTAGTAATCAACCCACGTTGGCCGGGCGATCTCAACTTTGAGAGAGAAGACACGTATTGAAGCGGTTCTCCGGGGACTACCGGACGTGCCTCCCGGCAATTCACGAGGTCGGGACGCCGGCTCCTTACTCGGCCGATTTCGGCAAAACCTGCAGCAGCACCGGTGGCGATGCGACACCGCCAGCTGCCGGGGTGTTCAGGTGGATCAGGCGAGACTGTTCGGGAACCCAGGGAGCGGCCGTGAGGAAGAACTCGCGCTCGGACTCTCCCTCCAGCAGCAGCAGACCGTTCAGGCCGATGTTGTCGACAAACACTCCGTGCGGCAGGTTGCGGCCTGCCCCTTCGTTGCCGAAAGCGATGACTCCACCCGTCTCGCCCCGGTCCACGACTACGCGCAGCATGATCGTTTCTCCCGGAACGATCGACACCTTGAGTGGTTGATCCGGCTCCGAAGACTGTCCATCCGCCCCCACGATGCGAATGGCGATCTTGGCAGGCTCTCCGATGGTGACGGATCCAAACGCCTTCCCGTAGTGCGTGACCTCCTGACCACGGATCAAGGCACTCGCATGCCACTGACTGCTGGCCCGATTCTCCTCGGTGGTGTCGGGGGCGTTCTCATCGGCGCGGAGAACAGCCAGCGCTTCGATCTGACCCTCTTCGATCACAAGTGGGGTCGACGCGTGAACCCCGGGAGGCAGACCGTCGATCTCGACTGTCACGGGGCCATCGAATTGATCGCGGCGGTCGACCGTGACCCGGAACTCCTTCGTTCCGCCACGGGGGACGGTGAGATCACCACCGTGAACCTTCACCCGGAAGTCGGGCTGGCGGGGACGGATCGAAAGCCGGTAAGTGTACTGGTCCCCCTCGAACCCGCGGACATCACGAATCCGTACGATGTAGTCGCCATCGGCGGGCGCTGTGAAGAACAGCCGCGAATCGCTCCCGAGGCTTCGTCGCGACTCGTCGTCGTTCTCGTAGTTGAGCGTAAAGACGGGGAGCCCGTTCGGAATCGGTTCGGCGTCTGCCGGCAGGGGACGGACGATGTAACAGGGCTCGCCGAGAGCGTGCGACAGGGGCGTCGTGTCGAAGTATCCCCACCGTTTCCCTTGGCCGGGATACACCAGAAACCCCGAGTCGGGACCGCGCGGGTACAGCCATAGCCGACAGACTTCGCCGTTGGCATACAGATACTCGTTGAGCTCCATTTCCTCCCAGTTGAACAGACGGAAGTCTCCCGACTGGTCGGCGTTCTTCCCCCGGAAGGTGAAATACGAATCCCGCACCGCCTGCAGTTTCACTCGCGGTACGGGGGCACCATTCAGGTCGAGGACGTCAATGAATGAATCGAGCGGCGACTTGTCCCGTGCCGCTGTCACCTCGATGACCCACTCCTGACCCTGGCGAGCGCTGAAGCGGAACAGATCCTGATCGGCAACTCCGTCGGTTCGACCGGAGATCGTCCCGGTAATCCCGGTCGGGACCGGGACGGGATTCGCCTGTTCCGGCGTGTCGTTGGGTTCTGTCTCGCCGAGGGAAGCCATGTTGGCGTCGGGAATTGCGACCGGGGCGGACATCACCGTTGTGGTGTGGTCTTGTGACTTCGTCTGGTCTCGAGGAAGCGCGACCAGCGAGAGCGTCCCATCCATCCGTCCTGCCAGAGCGTGCGCGTCCTCCAGAAGGTCGAGGCCTGAGGCGACAGCGGGCACCTCGATGAGAGCGGTTTCACGGTAGTCGGAGGTCTGCCAGACCTTGAGCGTGCGGTCTTCGGAGATGGAAACCAGTCGACTCCCGTCGGTCGAATACGCCAGGTCGACAATGGCTCCCTCGTGCGCGAACCGGGCATACTGCAGGGGATTGATCTGGGGCCGCTCTCGCGAAACAAATCGCCAGACACGAATGTGGTTGTCGGCTCCGCCGGCCGCGATGAATCGGCCATCCGGACTGAACGAGCAGCAATATTGTTCCTTGAGAGGCTGACCGAGCGTGTCCATGCGCTCTCCATCCGACACGCGCCAGACC
>CAZUXX010000402.1:0-4301 GCA_964624215.1 uncultured Planctomycetaceae bacterium | reverse complement strand
TCTGCGCAATGCACAATCGGTCGTTCGGCACGTTCCACAAACCGGTGCCCGCGACGATACATCACAGTCGGGTGATCGTTGCAGCAGAATGTCAGGGGATGCAGGAACCGCAAGCGGATGCTCTGGTCGCCGAAGTCGTAATCGATGTATGCCTTGCGGTAGGTGATTCGCGGCGACCCGGGGTACATCTGCACGTCGAGGTACTGGCGTTCGCCCGTAATCGGATGAGCGACGACGACCACCGAGGGACCACCGCGGAAGACTGGACCACGAAAGCTGCGGTCGCCGTTGTAGTAGAAGTTGTGCACGATCACGGTCGGCGGGACATCAATCCGCTGTTGACCGTCTGCCCCGTGATACAGGATGGGAGACGGCTTGCCTTCCGGATGCGTCCCCGGATCGAGAATCGTGATCTCATCCGCCGGGGGCACCAGAGCCGGCCGCGCCGGAGGGTGCGGCTGGGCCCGGCTGCAGACCGGCAGCAGGACGACGGCAACAGTCGCGGCAAGAAGGCGGTACGACATGGCAGGTGCCTGGGCAATAACTCTTGGAACAGCCGATCCAGCGTCGACAAGCCCGCGTGACCGAACAGGGGATTCGTGACACACGGGTGGTGATGACTTCTCCCGTCCTCACCGGTAGCTCAGGTCCATTTCGACCTGGTTGATCAATTCGAAGTAACGTCGGATGTCGTGGTTAACGCCGCGGAGATGAATGACTCGCGACTGGCGTTTCTCCAGCAAGATGGGATCGAGCTCGATCTCGAAATAGTCTGGCTTGGCCAGCGGTGTGCCCCCTGGCGAACCGTTGGCGTTATAGGTCCCGACACCGCGGACTTTGAGGTACAGCGTGTTATGCACAAACCGCTCGAACTCGGGACGCCGCTGTTCGCCCACATAGTCAGGATTCTGCGAGGCATCCAGCCGGATGGTCCAGCGACCATCATCCTGGATGGTCATGACAAACCGCTCGACACGGGTGTGGTCGTTGCGAAGAGCAGTCGCATTCATCTGGAAGTCCCGGGTCCGGATTGTCATGCCGTCCACGGTGAATGTTGATCCCGGCCCGGTCGTCAGGATCGTGAAACTGACCTCCGTCGCCGGATTGCTCAGTCGGACCGGTCGATACTCGTAGCACGGCAGATAACAGTACTTGCGGGGCACAGAGCGGCGCAGAAGTCCTCCCCCCAGAGCAACCGAGGTCACGAGCCCCAGCACCACAAAGTACCAACAGGTTCGTTGCTTGATCATCGCGTGCGTCCCTGCGGCAGGAGTGAGGGGCGTGATTCGACCGGTGACTCGCTCGTGCGTCGAAACATACGTGAAAACCAGTTCTTGTGAGGCTCCGGACGGTGGCTGGAGATCGGCCGGACATGACTCACATGCCGCGGGGCCTGGCCCCCTGTCTCCGCCGAGATCGGAATCACCGGCCCCTCGTCTGTGGTCTCCTCAAGCAGAACGGGAGCCGGCTCCCCGTCGAGATCGAGCCGGACACGCCCCGGTTGCAAAGTCGGCTGCGCCGGCAGATCCGGTCCGGTTCTCATCTCTGGAGCGGCCGGCGGCAAAGCCGCAGGGATGCCGTTCCGATCGAATCCGGCGTCCGGAGCGATCGCCGCCTGGTCTCCCGCGCGGTCACCGACGCGGGCGGGCTTTGCATGACCACCAGGGGGTTGGAACATGGCTCCCTGATTGCCTTGAACCGCAGGGGCGCAGGGCTTCTGGTGGAACGGCTGCACCGGCGTGAGTTCCCGCAGCGTGCCGTGCTGCATGTCGAGACCGCGTCCCTGGTATCCGTTGGGATGCTGCAGCGGAACGGTCTCCTGCGTGCGGTAGAGGTCTCTGCGACGGTCCGACGGTGGAATCCGCATGAAGTCATCCACCTGCAGGCTCGAGTAATCGAACACCTCGTTCCGCAAAATCTGCTCGCGACCACGGGTCACGAACTCCCGTTCACTGAGCGAGATTGCATCCAGGTCGGCAACGGCCGGAGCCCACCGCAGGCCCATCAGGTCAAACAACGTCGGGTAGATCACACTCTGGGCATAGATCAGATTCTGCTGCAGGGCCGATTCGTCCGAGGGCAGCGGCCGGAACAGCACTCCGGCGATCGGGACATCTTCGAGCAGTGGCACCCCCCGCGATGTCCGCGACGCTTTCAGCCCGATCTGGTACCGGCTCACCTCCTTGAGTTCGTAGTTGGCGAGGACCACATCGGTATCGATGAAGTGACGCTTCACACGCCCCAGATGTTTCTCGTTCGCATGCACCGGCTCCCGGATATTCGTCGTGTACATATACTGCAGATGAAACACCACCGCCTGACCGTCCGGCTGCAACACCGGGCGAATCTCGAAGCCTGTCCCGGTCTCGAACTTGTACACGGCCGGTTCCG
Source organism: uncultured Planctomycetaceae bacterium (assembly GCA_964624215.1). Lineage (GTDB taxonomy): Bacteria > Planctomycetota > Planctomycetia > Planctomycetales > Planctomycetaceae > CAZUXX01. The sequence continues at coordinate 1,910 of CAZUXX010000402.1, read as the reverse complement.
GAATCAGGGCCTCCAGGTTCGACCCGATCGTCGGCATATTCGTCTGCGACTGGATCAGAAACTGCTGGTCGGTTGACGAGGGAAGTCCCGGAAGAACATCCCGCACCGGCGGTGCCGGAAGCCCGGGCACAAAGGTCTGGCTGGTCGGCTGCCCGCCATACAGCTGCGCCAACGCGATAAAGTTCGGGTCGCTCAAGAGGGCTCCGTAGTCGTTGTAGGCGGCGAGGGCCGACTGAAACGCCTCGTTGATCAGGATATCCCGCTTGGGCAGGTCGCACTCCATCGTCGCCTGGGGCGACACCTTGGCGAACTCGCGATTGTTAGCGACGATGCTCTCCGTCTGGATCTGCCCCACCTGCACGTCGTAGTAGTAGCTCGTTTCCCGGATGTAGCGAAATGCCGGGTGATAAAACTGTGTGTTCAGGTCGTCTTCGAGCGCCGTGGCGAGTCTCGCGATATAGTTATCGATATTCGCCGTATGAGCCCGGGTCCCTTCGACCAGCTCAATGTACTTCTCTTCGACGTCGTCGATGAGCATGTCGAGAAACTTTTTGTGATCCAGAGGCCGACGGGCCTCCTCGGCCGAGTCGACCGAGAATTGCAGCGCGACCTCGGCCTTGACCAGCTCATCGAATCCCTTGTCGACCGGACGAAACCATTCGAGAAGCTGGTTGCGAAACTCTCCCGGTTCGAAATCGTCCAGGATCTCCGTTCGCAGCATCCGCCAGTCTCGCGCCAGGCGGCCGATATCGACGTGGCGGCCGACCAGATCCCGCTTTAGCAGATTTGCGCGATCCTGGTAACGCTCCACCGTCTCGGTTATCCGCCGTTCGACCGGCACCAGATCTTCAGCAGCAATCGAGATGATAAAGAGATTACGCACGTTAAACGGGTCTGGTTCGCCGTTGACCCTCACAAGACTGGAGAAATAGACCAGTTCTTCGTCCAGTTCCTGCTGCAGACTCGGAACCCCCAGACGAACCTGGCGGGCTAATCCCAGAAACTCCTCGAGGTCCGAGAATGCGCGGGAGTACCGTGCATTCCAGAAGGCTTCGTTCGGCTTCGGACGATTGGCGTCAAGCTCATCATTTTTGAGCACAGGTTCTCCATCGTCGTTGAACACCGGGTCGATCAGGAGCGTGTACTCCTCCAGTTTCTGGGGTATATCGTTCGCCCCGTCCAAACCCATGGGTTTTGGAACGAACAGAACTTTCCCCTCCTTATTGGCAACGACAAACTCAATCGTCCGACCGTCGACGACAACGCTTGCCAGGTACACGGACCGGTCGTCCGCAACCTTGCGTTTGGTCAGTGCTTTCAGGGTCACCTCTCCATCACTGTCATTGTTGAGCAGCGTGTTAAACTTTCCGGTTCGGAGTGCTTTCCGAATCATGTAACGAGTTTGCGGATCAAGAAATCCCGAAGGCAACCGGATGTGAAGCGTCGCAAACGCGTTGGACTCCAGCTTGCTGAACTGCTCGGTCAGATTCTGCTGTGCGGTCGCACGCTTCTCCTGGGCTTTGGCGAGCAGTTCACGGGATTTCTTCTCGGACTTGGCCGCCTCCTTGAGCATCTCTGTGTAGTTGTTCTCAATTCGGTCCTCGATCAGTGCCCGCTCCATCACCCGCTGACGCAGTTCGACCTCTGTCACCAGCTTGGCCTTGAAGATCTGCGCCAGTCGGATGAACTCCCGCTGCATCGGGGTCAGCGTGTCGGGCCCGGCAATTTCGGTGTTAAAGAATCCACGAAGCGAGACAAACCGGGCGTTGTGCGCCAGGAACTGGAACTTCTTGTGACGGAACCTGAACTCGGCATTCGACACCTGGAAGTATTCCATCTCGTCCGCCGGCAGCTGTGTTTCCACCAGCCGCATGAACTCGGCCAGAATCTCCTGACGCGTATCGTTCTTG
>CAZUXX010000401.1:2611-4304 GCA_964624215.1 uncultured Planctomycetaceae bacterium | reverse complement strand
CGGTCGGTCCGAAGTCCGGGCTGCATTCCGACGTTCCTGCCGGTCAAACCTGCCAGGGAATTCCTGCACTGCCGATCCGGGAGCAGTTCCGCGTGATGCTCACGGCACAGAAGCTCCCGGCGATGGCAAAGGACCTGACCGCGCTGAAGGCGCAGGTAGAACAACTCACCCGACTGCTGGAGTCGGACGGGTCCGCATCACCGGGTGCCGGCGAGGCCTGCACCGCGGATGCTGCCGCCGCGTGAACGATTCACTTCAACGATCCATGTCTGATTCTCACGACATCGTCGCCTTTCCCGTCACTCGCCGCGTGGGATTGCTCGCGGGCTGGGGGCGCTTTCCCTGGTTGTTTGCGCAAGCTGCACAACGGCAGGGACACTCGGTTCGTTGCCTGGGGATCTCGGGTCTGTATTCCACCGACCTGGCGGGAGTTTGTGACCGGTTTGACGAAGTTCCTCTTGCCCGGCTGGGGCGCGCGATCCGCTGGTTCCGCCGACAGGGGGTCGATCAGATCGTCATGGCGGGCAAAGTGGAGAAGCGGGTGCTGTTTCACCCGATGCGGGTGCTCAAGCTGCTTCCCGACTGGCGCACAGTACACATGTGGTACCGGTATGCGCGAGACAACAAGTCAGACGACACGCTGTTGCTCGCCGTCATCCGGGAGTTCGCGAGGGACGGCCTTACGTTCGCATCGGCCCTCGATTTTTGTCCGGAGTTACTCGTGAGACACGGCTTTCTGACCCGCAGACAACCCTCCGCTGCTCAGTGGAAGGACATTCGGTTCGGATGGGACATCGCCAAGCAGATGGGCGGTCTCGACGTCGGGCAGACGATTGTCGTCAACGACACGGCTGTCATCGCTGTGGAGGCCATTGAAGGAACCGACGAGTGCATCCGACGCGCGGGGCTGTTGTGCCGCCGCAAGGGATTGACCGTCGTCAAGGTCGCCAAGCCTCAGCAGGATTTTCGTTTCGATATGCCGACGATCGGCCTGCAGACATTGCAGATCATGCACGAGGCGGGGGCCCGCTGCCTGGCGGTTGAAGCTGGTATGACGGTCCTGCTGGACGAGCCGGAGTTTGTCCGCCTGGCAGACAAGCTGGGGATCGCAATCGTCTCACTCAATTCCGAAGAGGTCTCGCTCCGGAAGGCCGCTTGACCCCTCCTCGTTGAATCGACGAGACCGGCGCCGAGGCGGCCCGGTAACGATGCAGGCGTACTCGACGCCGCGTATGCTGACATCGTATGCCCCCTGGCCTGTGATGTTGCCATGCGTGTCGTTCGATTTCTCGCGCCACTGTGTATTGCGGTGTCAGCAAGTCTCTCGCGCCTCCCGGCCGGGGAGGCAACCGTCCTCGATCCTGTCGATTTCGCCTGGATCAGCTCAGAACGGCTGGTGGTCGCCAACAGATCCGGGAGCTTTTCCATCGTCGCCGGAGAGCCGCTCGAGGTGCTCGATGAAATCCCGATGCCGGGGAGGGTGACAGCCGTCGCTTCCGGCAGAGACGATACCTTCTGGATTGCCGAATTTGACCGCAGTCGGGTGTCGCAGTGGCAGGCGACCGGGCAGACGGTGCAGCAAACGTCCGTCATCACAGTCCCGGACTGGCCCAGTCGACTGGCGATGAACGGCAGCCGCACCGTTCTCGTGGTAGGGTCGTTGTGGTCGCGGCGGATCAGCCTGGTGGATGTC
>CAZUXX010000401.1:2164-2601 GCA_964624215.1 uncultured Planctomycetaceae bacterium | reverse complement strand
ATGGACAACGAAACTCCCGTTCGCGCCCGGTGACCTCCTCTGGATTTCTGATGCCGAGGTACTCGTTGCCGACGCGTTCAGCGGGAACCTGTGCGTTGTCACCTCCCGCGATGGGACCATCCAGTCGACACTCAGAACCCCCTGGCACAACCTGCGTGGCCTGCGGCTGAGTCCGGACCGTCAGGCTGTCTCACTGGTTCATCAACACCTCAAACCCGGTGGCCGCACGACAGCAGAAAGCCTGCTCGCCGGGGAGTTGATTCGTAATGAGCTGAGCCTCGTCAATCTGGATTCGGTTCGTCAGGGGCGGCTCGGCGACGTCCGGACCATCTCACTGGGGTCTGCCAGTCGAGGGGCCGCCGATCCGGCCGATGCAGTTCGGCTTCCAAACGGAAGCTGGTTGATCGCCCTTCACGGTACATCGGAAATCCTTCATC
>CAZUXX010000401.1:0-2154 GCA_964624215.1 uncultured Planctomycetaceae bacterium | reverse complement strand
GAACGGGACAGAACGAACACGCTGGTCCGTGGGGGCCGGTCCGGTCGAGATGCTGACCGGCCCAAAAGGGTATCTGGTTCTCAGCCGCTTCTCACAAAGCGTTGCACGAATTCACCCGAATGCCGGTGTGACTGAAACGCTTTCGCTAAGGTCGCCGCCGGAGCTCTCCCCCCACCGTCGCGGCGAACAGCTGTTCTACAACGCAGCGCCGTCTCTCAACAGCTGGATGACGTGTCACAGTTGTCATCCGCAGGGGCACACCCCTGGCCGCCTGGCCGACACCCACGGTGACGAAACCTTCGGCACCCCCAAGCTCATTCCTTCACTGCTGGACACCCGTGATGCCAACCCGTGGGGCTGGAATGGCCGCTTTCGCGAGCTCCACGAGCAGGTTCGGCAATCGGTCACTTCCAGCATGCAGGGAAGCGCAACCGAGCGGGATGTTCGCCATCTTGTCGCCTTCCTGCACACGCTCGCTCCGCCTCCACCGGTCGAGCCGTCTGACGATGACCTGTCGTCCGGACGGAAAGTGTTCCATGATGCAGGATGCGCGGACTGTCACGTCCCCCCGCTGACGTACACGTCAGACAGCGTCTTCGATGTGGGTTTCGAGGATGAAGCGGGTCTGAAGGAATTCAATCCCCCGTCGCTGCGTGGCCTGTCCCAGCGGAATCGCTTTTTGCACGATGGTCGCGCTCGAACCGTTCGCGAAGTCCTGCTCGACGCACAGCATCAGTGGGACGCATCGCGTCCCGAGGAGGAGCTGCATCAGCTCCTCGATTTCCTGATGTCGTTGTGAGGGATTGTGTCGGGACCGCCGCCCGGCCGATCACCCCTCACCCATGCCTTCAGCGGGCTTCGGTGCGCGGCCGGCATGCACCTGATCCTCAATCTGTTGTCCGACGTTGGCGTCAATACTCTTCCAGTATTGGAAGGCACGCTCGAGGACCTCGCCGTGAACCCCGCCCAGCAGGCTGCCGGCAACCTGATCGACCAGCTTCTTCCGCTGTTCGTCATTGAACACGTCACGGACCAGTGCCCCGGGCTGAGAGAAGTCATCATCGTCAGCTTCCCAGCCGTCTGCCATCGGTCCTGTCTCGTCGGCCCACGACCGACCTCCGCTGTTGGGCGCATAGACCGGAGCATTGCCGCTGTGCTCGTAGGCCATCTGCCCGTCGAACTGATACGTGTTGACCGGGCACCTGGGGCGGTTCACCGGGAGCTGATTGAAGTTGGTCCCAATGCGATTGCGCTGTGCATCGTTGTACGCAAACGCACGGCCAAGCAGCATCTTGTCGGGAGACAGTCCGATGCCAGGCACCGTATTGCCGGGAGAGAATGCTGCCTGCTCAATCTCCGCGAAGAAGTTCACCGGGTTCCGATTCAGCGTCATCGTACCGACCTTGTGCAACGGATAGTCGGCATGCGGCCCCGTCTTGGTCAAATCGAACGGGTTGATGCGATAGGTTCTGGCTTCGGCATAGGGCATGATCTGCACGGACAACGTCCAGCTCGGGAACTCGCCGCGGGCGATTGCCTCGAACAGATCGCGCCGATGGAAATCAGCGTCGATACCGGCCATCGCGGCGGCTTCCTCGTTCGTGAAGAACTCCATTCCCTGGTTGGTGTGGAAGTGGTACTTCACCCAGAACTTCTCGCCGGCGGCATTAATCCACATGAAGGTATGCGAGCCATAGCCGTTCATGTGACGCCAGGTCCGTGGCAGGCCCCGTTCTCCCATCAGATACGTGACCTGGTGTGCCGTTTCGGGATTCGCGGTCCAGAAATCCCATTGCATGTGGTTATCGCGGAGCCCCGAATCGGGAAGTCTCTTCTGACTGCGGATGAAGTGCGGGAACTTCATCGGATCGCGCACGAAGAAGATCGGCGTGTTGTTGCCGACCAGGTCGTAGTTGCCTTCCTCCGTGTAGAACTTCAGCGAGAAGCCGCGCACGTCGCGCCAGGTGTCGGGGCTGCCGGCCTCGCCCGCGACGGTGGAGAAGCGCGCGAGCATTCCGGTCCGCGCGCCCTTGCGAAACAACGCGGCCTTCGTGTACATCGACACGTCCTCGGTGGTCTCGAACACGCCGAAGGCGCCCCCGCCCTTCGCATGGGGCTGGCGCTCGGGCACCTTCTCCCTGTTGAAGTGCGCCA
>CAZUXX010000400.1:0-4306 GCA_964624215.1 uncultured Planctomycetaceae bacterium | reverse complement strand
AGTCCCGGACATGAGTTGTCGTTGAGTGGATTATGCCGAGCTGTGCGGCGTGCCTTCTCCGGATGCCGGTGAGAGTCGCACCGAGGAGCCGTTGACCGGCTCCCCGCGCCAGTTGAGCCACGCGGCCAGCGAGAGTCCCACCAGGAGCAGCCCGAGGCTGAGAAGTTGCGAGATGGTGAGTCGCGTGCCGAGTTGTCCGAGTTCATCGGCTCGCAGGAATTCGATGAAGAATCGCGTGATCGGATAGCAGATCAATCCCAGTGCGAAGGCCGAGCCGACATGGCGTCGAAACGGGTAGTAGGCCCAGACGAGTCCGGCAAGCAGGAACGCGTTGAAGGAGCTGTAGATCTGGGTGGGATGAAGGGGCATGCAGAGGTCGGCATCGGGGCTGACGAAGCCCCGAGCCACCAGAGTCTTGAAGGCAGCACTCTCGGAGGGGAACCGGATTGCCCAGGGGAGCGTGGACGGATCACCGAAACAGCAACCGTACAACAGGCATCCGATTCGCCCGAACCCGACACCGATGAAGATGGAGGGTGCAAGAACGTCGAGGAGCATGAGAGGGGGGACTCGACGCTTGCGGCAAATGGAGAAGTAGCCGACCGCCCCTCCGAGCATGGCGCCGATGAGGGTGAGTCCGCCATTGGAGATGTTCACTGCTGCGAACAGGAATTCCCCGAGTGAGTCGACGCCGGAGAAGACTTCGGCCCGGTGCTGGGTGGCGTACAGGGCGCGACCTCCGATCACTCCGCACAACAGAGTGGCAAACGTTGCCGAGAAGACGATCTCGGGGTCGAGCCCCTCCTGCCGCGCCCGAAACTGGCCAAACCACGTCGCTGCCAGGAAGCCGAGCAACACCATCACGCCGTAGCCGAACACAGGGACGGAGTTCCATGCCAGCCGCGGAGCTCCGACTGCGATAGCCGTCAGGACGACCAGCCAGATCACGACGTTGGCCCGATCGTCGGCTGTCCACTGGAATCGACGACGAAGAACGATGTAAGCGGCACCGAGAAGTCCCAGCACCAGCCACAGGATTCCCGCGCCGACGCCCGGGACACCGTCGACATCCGGTGTCCACAGGGTCCAGGGTTGATCAAGAAGAATTCGGATCAGAACCGGCCGCATCAAACCTATCCTGCGCAGACACGCCGGCCGGTCCTGCTGTTCCGGTCATTGAAGCGGCGTTGTCTTCGTGGGAATCCTAGCGAGTTCGCAGGAATTGCGGATGGGCAGTTACCAACGAACCGGGTGAAGTTGAGGCGATCTGGCGAAGGTCGACTCGGAGACATCGGTCAATGGCCCCGGGCGGACAGGATGACGTGTTGGGGCGGCGACTTCAGTCATCTGCCTTGCCGGCATCCTTGATGACGAACCGGGCTTTCAGCCGTGCCACTTCACTGGCCAGACCTGCGGACTTGACGGAGCGCAGAACCTCTTCGAAGTCCTTGTAGGCCGCGGGAGCCTCATCCCTGGGATAGAAGCGACAGTTGGTGAAGATATCCTGCTCTTCGAAGGACTGGTCGATCGCCCTCTGATTCAGTTCGCGAAGTGCGCGTTTTCGGCCCAGGGTGCGTCCCGCCCCGTGGTTGACGCTATAGCAACTGAGCGCCGCTCCCGAGTCGGCGACCATCACACTCGACCCTGCCTGGGGGTTCCCCGGCAGCAGGATGGGGTGGCCGGTCTTCTCGTAGGGAGTCGCCTTCAAGGCCGGGTGCCCCGCCGGGAATGCCCGGGTGGCTCCCTTGCGGTGTACCCACACCGGGTGGTTATCCACGATCTCCCGGCGGGCAATGTTGTGGCTGATGAAGTACACCAGCCGCCCCGTTACTCCGGGAAGCACCTCCTGAAACGCCTCCAAGACGAGCGCGTTGATCAGCAGATGATTGACGGTAGCAAAGTTGGCCCCGAGTGCCATGTCGTCGAGGTAGTCGTTCGCTTCGCTGGAACCGAGCGGTGCGTAAACGAGTTCCCGATCGCGTCCGGGAAGCGGGATCTGCCAGCGTTCGAACTTTGCTTGCAACTCGCGGAACTGCCCGGTCGCCAGCAGATGGCCGATACCGCGGGAACCGCAGTGCGACAGGAAGGCGACTTTCCCGTCTTCGAGTCCGAAGACCTTGGCTGCCTGCTGTGCGCGGTTATTCGGCTCGACGTGCACCACTTCGCATTCGCCGAAATGATTCCCGCCTCCGTACGAGCCCAATTGGCTGACTTTCTCTGCGAAATCGCGGAAGAATCCACGATCGAGGTGCCGCTGTAACCGCTCCGCGAGTGCATCGACGGTGTCGTCGTGGCCGACGTGGCTCGCATCTTCGCAGCGGAGTGCCCATTCGGGCGGAATGCCAAGCTGTCGGCAGACGGCTTCTGATGCTCCTTCGACCATTGCCTGGCGGCCCAGCTGCGCGCCAACCTTTCGGGACTTTTTCGCGTGCCGCTGTCCGCGGCCGGCACCGGTCGGGATCCGCTCGCAAACGGCGTTGATCAGCGCGCGTCGCGTCCGGCGATCGTCGATCTGATCGGCCGGAAGGTCGAGCTGCAGCAGGCTCATCGAGCATTTGATGTCGACTCCGACCGGGCCGGGATAGATGTGGGTTGGCGAAACCATCACACACCCCACCGGAGCTCCGTACCCGCAGTGTCCATCGGGATTGAGAACGAGATCGGTGACGCCGGGAGCCATGCGGGAATTGACCGCCTGTTGCAGGCAGATTTCGTCAAACGTCGTACGGATTGCTTCCGTCCCGATGACGGTGATCGGCTTTGTTTTTCCCGACGTGGGGAGGATGGCCGTCGCCTCGCCGGTGGGAATCAGTTCATTCATGGGTCGAGTTCACTTCGATTCGGCATTGCCGATCGCATTTGCGGTCGCTGTCGGGGACAAGGACAACCGACGGTCCGGAACCTGTGCAGGTTCACAGAAAAATCGGTGTGAACGAACGGAGTGACTCGTCGTTGCAACGGTCAGCGAGTCGGTCAGCCAACTCTCCTGGCTGGCGGTGGTCTCCGGGGGAATCATAGGGGCGGCGGTCAATGGCGCCGAAAAGTCGTCGGCTCCCTTGCGTGGGAAGCGGCGGGGAATCGCGTTCGACGACTGCCGGAGAGGCCGATATTCTGTTGGGCACTGCGCCTGCCTCCCAGTGACTGCGTGCCGAGTGTTCTCCTGATGAAATACGTGCTGATCATTCCCGATGGTTGCGCCGATGAGCCCCAACCGTCGCTCGACGGGCTGACTCCGCTGCAGGCGGCGAACATTCCGAACATGGATGAGGTAGCGCGTCTGGGGACCAGCGGGCTGACTGACAATGTCCCTGCGGATATGCCGTCAGGGAGTGATGTCGGCACCATGAGTCTGTTCGGATACGACCCGCTGGTCTATCACACGGGGCGTGCTCCGCTGGAAGCCGCGGCCCAGGGGATCGAACTCGATGAGGGCGACTGGGCGATCCGCTGCAATCTGGTGACCGTCGTCGACGGGCGAATGCAGAGCTTCACCGCAGGTCAGATCTCGAACGAGGACGCCCGGGACCTGATTGGCCTGATGCAGCGGGAGTGCTGCGGCGACTCGCACTGGAAGTTCCACCCCGGCGTGAGCTATCGCAATCTCTTGCTGTATCGCTCCCGCGGCGAAACTGCGCCGTTTGCGAAGGACACACACACGGTTCCGCCACATGACATTACTGATCAGCCGATCGCACCGCACCTTCCGATGGGAAGCGGGTCCTGCGATCTCCGTTCGTTGATGGACCGCAGCGTGGAGTTGTTTGCCGAGAGCGAAGTCAATCGGCAGCGGCGCGACCGTGGCGAACTCCCTGCCACCCAGATCTGGCTGTGGGGGCAGGGGATGCGACCGGCTCTTGAGGACTACCATCAGCGATTTGGCGTGCGGGGTGCGGTGATCACCGCGGTGGATCTTCTGCGGGGGATTGGACGACTCATCGGCTGGGACGTGATCGAAGTTGAGGGAGCGACCGGCTACACCGATACCGATTATGCCGCCAAAGGCCGCGCGGCGATCGAGGCCCTCGATCGCTACGACTTTGTGACGGTGCATGTGGAAGCGACCGACGAGGCCTCGCATGAGGGAGATGTCCCCGAGAAAGTCCGGGCGCTCGAAGCGATCGATCGCGAGATTGTCGGGCCGGTCCACGAGGCGCTGAGGGAGCGGGAGGATTACCGGATCATCGTCTGTCCGGACCATCCGACCTTTTTGCGGACGAAGACTCACAGCCACGGATTTGTTCCGTTCGCGATGTGCGGGGTCGGGGTGGAGCAGGATTCGTCCGGCTGTTACAGCGAGATCGAGGCG
>CAZUXX010000399.1:0-4307 GCA_964624215.1 uncultured Planctomycetaceae bacterium | reverse complement strand
AAGACGCTGCGAAGCTGGAATGTTGAGGACGGCTCTGTATCGGGCGTGGTGACGACACCTGCCGAGGTGACAGCGGCGATCGTCAGCCGGGACGGGAGCCTGATCGCCAGCGGGCATCAGGATCATGTGATCCGTGTCTGGGACGTGAAGGCGTTGGAGAGTTCCGCAGGGGCGGAGGCAGCCGGAGAAGAAGATGCGGCGGCGGCTCCCCAGCCGGTGCGGGAGCTGAAGGGACACAGCCAGCCGGTCACAGCTTTCGCGGGTGTGCCGGGCAAGGATGAGATTTTGTCAGCCAGTCTCGATGGGACCGTGCGGCTGTGGAACATCACCAATGGTCAGCAGGTCCGGTCGTTCAATGCGGGAACGCCGGTACGGGATGTTGCGATCTCTCCTGATGGACAGCGTGTTGCGTGTTCGGCCGAGAATGGTTCGGTGCGGCTGTGGCGTGCAGACAATGCCCAGCAACTTGCGGAGGTCAAAGGGGATCCCTCTTTGGCAGTGCAGGTGATCGACCTTACGGACGAGTTGACTGTCGCGAAGGCGAAGACCGCGATGAACGATGCGGCGTTCAAGGAGGCGGAGAAGGATGTCACTGGTCGCGAAGAATCCTTGACGAAGGCCCAGGAGCAAAAAACCGAGGCCGACAAGGCACTGGCCGAGGCCGAGGCCAAGTTCAAGGAAGCCGATGCGAAGGCGACGGAAGCACAGAAGGCCCTCGAAGAGAAGCCTGATGACGAGGGTCTGAAGAAGGGAGCGGAGGCGGCAACGAAAGCCCGGACCGATGCTGACGAGGCGCTCAAGAAGGCGCGTATGGGTGTGGAGTCGGCCGAGCGAGCGGTGCGTCTGTCGCAGGAATCTCTGGAAAGGGTGAAGCAACTCGTCGCGACCGCCAAGCAGGCGCACGAGGCTGCCCAGGCGTATGAAAAGCAGACGGAGGAAAAGCTCAACGCGGCGAAGGAGTCATCGGGCAAGTCGGCCCAGCCAGTGCATGCCGTGGCCTTTTCCCCGGATGGAGGTCAGCTTTTTACGGCCGGAGCGGCGGGTCGCCTGGATGTGTGGAACGGCCACACGGGAGGCGTGCGAGAATGGCTGACGATCGACGGTGAAGTGCAGCAACTGGCGATGACCGGCAGCGGGAGTCTGGTGACTGTTCAGGGGAATCGCATGACGGTTCGGGACAGCCGGCCCAGGTGGACACTGGTGGCCCGGTTGGGCGCCTCCTCCGAGAATCCTCTGGACGTGTCGACGTCTCCGATCGTCGATCGTGTGCTGGCACTCGATTTCAGTCCGGACGGGACGAAGCTGGTCAGCGGGGGTGGTGAGCCTTCGCGGAGCGGGGAACTGCTGATCTGGGACGTCGCCAGCCGATCGGTGGCCCGCGCCCTGGAGGAGCCGCACAGCGATACGGTGTTCGATGCCGAGTTTTCCCGCGACGGGAAGCTGCTGGTGAGTGGCGCGGCGGACAAGTTCGTGAAGCTGTTCAGCACCGAGTCGGGAGAACTGATTCGCAGTTTCGAGGGTCACACCAATCACGTTCTGGCCGTGTCGATCAAGGCGGATGAGAGCAGTCTCGTTTCGGCGGGGGCCGATCATGCGATCAAGCTGTGGGATCTCCGGACGGGCGAACAGCGGCGGACGATGAGCAACTATTCGAAGCAGGTGACGGCGATTGACTACGTGGGTGTGACCGACAACTTCATCAGTTGTGGTGGTGACAAGACGGTGCGGCTGTTCACGGCTTCGAACGGGAGCAATATCCGCACGTTTGGCGGGAACACCGACTATGTTTATGCGGCTGTGGCGAGTGGCGACCAGAACCTCGTGATCAGTGGAGGAGAGGACGGTGTGATTCGGGTATGGAACGGGCAGAACGGTCAGGAGCTGATGAAGTTCGAGCCGGCTGCTCCTGCGGGAGAACCGACGACGACAGCGAACTGAATGCCGTGACGTTCCGTAGACGATGCGACTCTGATCTGATGAACCGAGTCGCATCGACGTCGCGCCGGTGTGGATCGGGCGGGTGACGACCGAGCGGGCTCAGAAGAGAATCCGCTTGTAGACGAACTCGATGATCTCCCGGAACCAGACGAATCCGAGCGAGCGGCGTCCACAGTGAATTCTGGCGATCACGGTGGCACCACGGCGGGGTGATGTCAGTTCGTCCGGATTGAGGAGGACGAGTGCCCGCACCGTGAGTTTATTGTCGGCGTCGAGCTCGGTCGCGTCGGCGATGGATGTCAGCGTGACAGTGCGCGTGTGAGCGGCGTCGGTCTGAAAGACATCGTGGACCGGTCGTGGTCCGCTCGCGGCTGCCTCGCGGACGTATCCGGCGACATCGTCAGGCACCTGGAGTTCGAGTCTCCAGGGGCCGTCCGGGTCGTAGACATCCATGAGGTGCTGGCCGTGGGTCACCGGCGTGGCCAGGAGGACATCCCTCAGGTCCCAGCGGGAGACGACTCCGCGGATGGGGCTGACCTGCTCGAGTTCGCTGCGTCGCATCCGGAGCACATCGAGCTGGGCGGTGAGGCCTGCGACGGTGACTTCGAGTTCTTCTGCTTCGATTGCCAGCGAAGCAGCTTCGGCGTCGCGGTCCCGTGAGCGGAGCTTGCGGCGGGCCCGCACCGCGTCGAGGCGGGCCGAGGCGGTGGCGAGTTCGCCCTGCAGGCGGCTCAGTTCGAGTTCGAGGTCGGGATCAGTGAGGGTGATCAGGGGGTCTCCGTTGTCGACACGGTCACCATCGTTCACATGGACGCCGGTGACGACCGCGTCGGCCATGGCAAAGATGCCCCGCCGCTGCGCGGGCATCAGGACTCCGTTCGCTTCAACGGTGAAGTCCGTCTGCAGGACGGTGAGCGTCACGACGGTGGCCAGCAGCGCGAAGGCGACCAGCGACCAGAGGGCGGTTCGTGAGAGAGACTGGAACGGGTAGAGAAGCCTGCGCCAGCCGCGACGCTCGATCTCGATGGAATGGGCGAGCGCCTGGCCGGCGTGTGCGGCGAGTTCGGGGAGTCGTTGGGCCCAGGAACCTGCCCGCTCGGCGGAGAAGGCCTCTGTGATGAGGAGGCCGACCGGTGGGGCGTCCGGGGAGGTGGTGGTGTCGTCTGCCGGGAGGTTGCGGAGGAGTTCGCAGCGGACTCCACGGGCCTGGGTCTCGTCGAGCCAGGTGTCGAGTGAGGGATACATGGCCGCCACGCCGGGCCGTGTTTCGCCGACGATGACCTCGATTCCCTGTCCGCTGCGGAGGACTTCGGAGGCCATCTGTTCCAGCAGGCGGACCTGCCGCGAGCGTCGATCGAAGGAGACAGTGGCGGTGACGGCCGCGAGTCGACACTGCCGTCCCTTTCGCAACAGGACACTGACGCGATCGGAATCGGTCAACGTTCGGACCTGTTCGGCGATGACTTCGGCGGTCTTGCTGACACCTGAAGCCGCGTGCATGGCCCGGACGGCGGCATCGAGTTGCTGGAAGAACTGTTCGCCCCGCTGCAGCCGCCGGAGTCGAACATGGGTCTGGTACACCTGCGCGATGTCGGCCAGCGCGGCGAGGAGATTGCCCGCGGTTTCGCGAACCCGCAGCGAGGCCGATTCGGGGAGAGCGACGTGCAGGATGACGCCGGGGACTCCGTCGGTGCGGCGGGGGCTGAGCAGTTGCAGAAAGCCGGAGTCGTTGGGGACGTCGTCGGCATCGACGGCTGCTCCGGGGGGAAGCATGAGGTCGGATCTGCGGTTGGCCGCGCAGACGACGAGTGGCTGAATCTGTCGGGCGAGTAACTCTTCGTCGGGAGGGACGGGTCGGGCGAGCGCGAACGCGCACTGGACACCGCCTTCTGCTTCGACCCAGGCGGACGCCTGCTGTGCCGGCAACGAGGCAAACAGTCCGCTGACGAGCGTCCGGTAGAACTGCGCCGCTGCAATGTTCTCCCGGGCCGCCTGTTCCAGGCGGAACAGAAGGGATTCGATTGCCTCCGTGTTGTCGAGGCCCTGCTGCGGTTCCGGTGAGTCGTTCACGGGTGAGGAAGAGGAGAAGCGGAAGTGTCGGCGGGGAACAGCAGATCTTGCCGCCGAACGGACGGAGGTCGGGGTCCACTTATATCAAATTGATCGATTTTGCTCGTCAGGGGAATGCTGCCGATCCGATTGAATCGATACGGGGAGTGCTCCGGTCTGGATGCGTTGTGTGGGGTACAGCGGTGTCCGACCGAGGGGCAGAACCGCATCGGCGGGGGACGAGCATGTTCAGGGGGCGGAGACTTACCGATCGCGATACGGTTCGGCGGGACCGGTCGCGGCACCTCAAGTGGTGCACG
>CAZUXX010000398.1:2931-4312 GCA_964624215.1 uncultured Planctomycetaceae bacterium | reverse complement strand
ATCATGACGCGGCACGGGCTCACCGACGCCGAAGTCATCGACTACGCCGACCATCACTCCGGCACGATGGCCATGAGCCCCCAACGACTGAACCCCTACAAAATCGGCATCGAACTCTTCCGAGACATTGAAGAACGCTGGAACCGGGGTCAGTTCGGTCCCGAATGGGAGAACTGCGACGATCTGCACGAACGGGCACGCTGGGACAAGCAACTCGGGCTCGGACGCGAGAAAATCTTCGAGGTCCGCCGCATCCACAACGACATTACCTTCATCGACACCTTCCTCACCGAAGACTTCTGCCGCAGGCACAAGCTCTTCAGCTTCGCCTACAACGAAGTCTCCGGGAACTACGAGATCGCCTCCCGCGAGTTCGAGAAGATCAAGTCACAGCTGCTCGCCAGCCTGACGAACTTTGGTCGCCCGTTTATCTTGGTGGAGAACGGCAACTTCAGAAACCGCGGCGAACTGCTGCTGGAGCACGAATACCAGGGGATCGAGCTCAAACAGGATTACGCCCGGGACGTGCTCAGAAACCTGCAGATGATCTGGGGCCGTCCCGTCCACATCCGCACCGTGGTCGACGACGAACCGACGCTCCTCTCCTTCGACGGGTCCACGCACGAAGTCTCCGCAGCGTAAATGGGAAACCGCTGCGGATCCCCGGCTTTTCACGGCGTGCCTTCCCGCCCGCTGGCCCTCCCACCGTCGTTCGGTAAGATTCGGCCGCCGGGCGTTGCCTGGCTCTTCTGACCGTCTGAACTCTGCGAGAAGGTACGTGAATGTTGTGGGAAGTCGAGATCACACCGGCGGCAGGAGAAGTCGACCGGGAGGCCGCCCGCGTTCTGGCCGAGGCCAACAATCTCGGAGCGGGCTCGATCACCACGCTGCGCAGCGGCCGGTCCTTCCTCATCGAAGGTGATGTCGACCGCCCGGCTCTCGACGAGCTGGCGGTCCCCCTCCTGGCCGATCCGGTGGTCGACACCGTCCGGGTCCGGGCGCTCCCCGCCGGGAACGGAGACTCCAGCGACGCTCACCTCATCAATGTCCTGCTCAAGCCCGGTGTGACCGACAATGTTGGCCGGACTGCCGCCGCGGCACTTCGTGACCGGGGACTGTCGGTGGATCGTGTCGCCACCGTTCGCAAGTACTGGCTCAATTCCGAGGCTACTCCCTCAGACCTCGAGCGGATCGCGTCGAAGGTGCTCGCCAACGAAGCGATCGAGCAAACGCTTTCGGGCCCCTTGCAGATGACGTCGATCGCGCTGGGGTCCGACTACCGGTTTGAACTCGTCCGCGTCCCGATTCGCGAGATGGACGACGAGTCTCTCCAGCGCCTCAGCCGCGAAGGCCAGCTCTATCTCAGCCTCCCCGAGATGCA
>CAZUXX010000398.1:0-2921 GCA_964624215.1 uncultured Planctomycetaceae bacterium | reverse complement strand
CCCGACCGATATCGAACTGGAGACCCTCGCCCAGACCTGGAGCGAACACTGTTCGCACAAGACACTCGCCGGCCGCATCGCCTACCGCGATCCCGGCGGGGAACGCCGCTTCGAAAACATGCTTAAGGAGACGGTGTTCGCCGCCACTGAGACCATCCGGCGGCGACTCGGCTCCGACGACTGGTGTGTCAGTGTCTTCAAGGACAACGCGGGCATCGTCCGATTCAACGACGAGTTCGACGTCTGCATCAAGGTGGAGACGCACAACCACCCCTCAGCGCTTGAACCGTACGGCGGCGCCAACACCGGACTGGGTGGAGTCATCCGCGATCCCCTGGGAACCGGACTGGGAGCACGTCCCGTCTGCAATACCGATGTCTTCTGCTTCGCTCCGCCCGAGACCTCGTACGAGGAACTTCCCCCGGGGGTCCTGCATCCCCGTACGGTGATGCAGGGGGTCGTGGCCGGCGTGCGGGACTACGGCAACCGAATGGGGATCCCCACCGTCAACGGGGCCGTCTTCTTCGATGAACGGTACCTCGGTAACCCGCTCGTCTACTGCGGCAACGTCGCCCTGATCCCCCGGGGAAAAAGCGAGAAGCAGGTCCGGCCGGGTGATCTCATCGTCACCGTCGGCGGTCGTACCGGACGAGACGGAATCCACGGCGCGACCTTCTCGTCTGCAGAACTCACCCACGAAAGTGAGGAACTCTCCGGCGGTGCCGTCCAGATCGGAAACGCCATCACCGAGAAGATGCTTCTCGACGTGATCCTCGAAGCCCGCGATCGCCAGCTGTTCCATGCCATTACCGACTGCGGTGCCGGAGGTTTCTCGAGCGCAGTAGGCGAAATGGGCGAAGAGACCGGAGCCCGCGTCCAGCTCGATCAGGCCCCGCTCAAGTACAGCGGACTCTCCTACACCGAAATCTGGATCAGCGAGGCCCAGGAGCGGATGGTTCTCGCCGTGCCACCCGAGCACTGGCAGGAGTTCCACGACCTGTGCGCCTCAGAAGGGGTCGAAGCGTCGATCCTCGGCGAGTTCACCGACACGAAAGAACTCGAGCTCCGCTTTCATGAGCACGAAGTCGGCCGTCTGCCGATGTCCTTCCTGCACGATGGACGTCCGCCGGTTGTGCGGGACGCTGTCTTTGAGCCGGCTCCCGCAGAGCCCATGGCACAGCAACCAGGCGGCGACATCCCCCCGGGCGCGATGCTGCGGAAGATTCTCGGCTCGCTGAATGTCTGCTCGAAAGAATCGATCATCCGCCAGTACGATCACGAGGTGCAGGCCGGAAGTGTGGTCAAGCCGCTCGTTGGTGTGGCCAACGACGGGCCGTCGGACGCCGCTGTCGTGCAGCCGGACCTCACCTCGTTGCGGGGAATCGTCATCTCCTGCGGGATGAATCCTCATCTGGGCGACCTCGACCCGTACTGGATGGCCGCCTCCTCCATCGACGAAGCGATCCGCAACTGCGTTGCTGTGGGGGCCGACCCCTCGCGCATCGCGATCCTCGACAACTTCTGCTGGGGCAATACCGAACGACCCGAGACGCTCGGCTCTCTCGTCCGGGCGGCGCTGGGATGCCACGATGTTGCCATCGCCTTCGGGACTCCCTTTGTCAGCGGAAAAGATTCACTCAACAACGAGTTCAGCTTCGAGCGCGAGGATGGCTCAACCGAAACCATCGCCATTCCGCCCTCTCTGCTGATCACCGCACTCGGTCAGGTCGACGATGTGACCCGCGTCGTCACCATGGATCTCAAGGAGCCGGGCAACTTCCTGTATCAGATCGGCGGCACCAGTGGAGAGATGGGCGGAAGTCACTTCGGCCTGTACGCCCCTGTCGCCGACAACTCGGTTCCGCAGGTGGACCTCAGTCTGGCCCCCGAACGTTTCCGGCAGTTGCACGCCGCCATCCGCGGAGGACTGGTCCGCAGTTGTCACGACCTCAGCGAGGGAGGGCTCGCCGCCGCGCTCGCCGAAATGGCGTTCGCGGGTGGACTCGGAGCCGACATTTCCCTGGAGGCCTTCGGCGAACTCGACGACACCGTCGCCCTGTTCTCCGAGACTCCCAGCCGGTTTGTGGTTGAAGTCGAACCCGACTGCGCTGCCCGGTTCGAAGAAACCGTTGCCGGCGTCCTCAAGCTCGGAACCGTCACCAGCTCCGGGCGTCTCCGGATCCGGGGGACCGGGGACCAGACTTTGCTTGACGAGCCGATCGACGAACTCAAGCACTGCTGGCAGTCGCCCCTGGCCGACTTCTGAGCGACGTCCCGTCACGCGTCGCTCAGGCTCCTGCCTGACTCGCGTTGAGGACCCAGCCATAACCGCCGGGAGTCATGGTGTGGATGACATGCCGTCACGGCGAGATCTGGCTGGCGGCGTAACACGGGGATCGGAAGAACCTGCAGCCGTCCATAGGCCGCCACAGGATCCCGAACGGGATCGCGAGCCGCATCCGGTGTAGGCGACAGCTCACTGGCGGCGTAACACGGGGATCGCAAGAACCTGCAGCCGTCCATAGGCCGCCACAGAATCCCGAACGGGATCAGGCGACGTGGCCGATCACACGTGCGCGTGAGCCGAGCACACCGACGACGTCGTCCGTGACCGATGGCGAGACGACGAAGACGAGTCCGATCCCCATGTTGAACACGCGGTCCATCTCTGCCGGGTCGACCGAGCCCAGCCGCTGCAGCCAGTTGAAGATCGGGGGGACGGTCCACGCCTGGCGATCGATTTCGATCGACAGGCCCGGTCGCAGCAGCCGCTCGATGTTTTCGCGCAACCCGCCGCCGGTAATGTGCGCGATTCCTCCGACTCGCCGCGGTGCCGCTTCGAGGACATGCAGCACGTCGTCCGTGTAGATGCGAGTCGGCTGGAGCAGGGCATCGCCGACCGTGCTCCCGAGTTCGTCCAC
>CAZUXX010000397.1:3588-4320 GCA_964624215.1 uncultured Planctomycetaceae bacterium | reverse complement strand
GCACCACGGGCAAAACTTTTTTCGCTCAGAACGACCCAACGCAGCCTCTTCGCCCCCCGCAGGCTCACTCGAACTGCCGGAGAATCCAGGCCCGTGACTGCTCTTCCGCCCTCGATTGGGGCTCAGTCTCGTTGAGCCACCGCAGCAGATCCTCCCGCACAGCCGGAGTCGTCCGGGCAGAATCCACGAGGAACTGGCTCGCCGCGATGCGGATCGTGCGATCCTCCGAACCGGTCAGGTCCAGAACCATCTCCACGGCCTCATTCGCGTCCCCGGTAATCGACGCAATCGCTTTGGCCGCCGCAAGCCGGACTCTCGGCGACGGATCGCTCGCCAGACGTCGCAAGGCAGCGACTGCCATGGCCGCCCGCGTTCCCATGCGGCCCAGGGCGTCGGCACTTCGAAAGCGAACTTCCGCATCCTGCGAGTCGAGCAGCCTCATAATCCGGGACAATGCCGCTTGCCCGATCTGCGAGAGTCCGATCGCCGCGGCGTCACGCACCGTAGGCGACGAGTCCGACAACAGACGTTCTTCAAGCGGACCGATCGCAAACGGGTTCGCCGTCGCTCCCAGAGTCGCCACGGCCGCCCTCCGCAAGGGCTCATGCTCGTGACGGGACATCACCGTGAGTTGCGGGATCACCGCCCCCGCCGCCCCACCATACAGACTCAGCGCCTCGACGACGGCCACCTGGATCTGTCGCGTCTGAGCTTCCGATTCCTCCTCGGGAA
>CAZUXX010000397.1:1927-3578 GCA_964624215.1 uncultured Planctomycetaceae bacterium | reverse complement strand
GGTCAGGACGTGGATCAGCGCTGTCAGCGTCCGGCGATCAGAAGGGCCGATCCGGGCAAGGGCTTCAATCGCCGACAGCCGCGATAGCAGCGTCGTTTCCGGTGCCAGCGCGATCTCGCGAATCGCCGGCGTCGCCTCCCGCGCCACTGGCCCGAACAGGGCCAGCGACTTCAGCGCCCACAACCGGGGGGGATCCGCACCCGGCGGCGCGGTGCGTTCATCAAGCAGTTCGACCAATGCCGGAACTCCCTCCCGGGCCGGTTCACCGATCCGGCCCAGCGTCAGTCCCGCCTGACGCCGTGTGATCCACGGGACGTCAGGCGACTTCACCAGCTCGATCAGCCCCGGGACCGCCTCCGTGGCCTCACGCGACGTCAGCGACAGCGACTTGATGAAGTCATTCCACTCGTCAGCCGTGCGCCCCGAGACCCGGAGCGATGCTCCCCCGCCATCCTCGGCTCGCAGACGACTCTCGCCGACCGTCCAGACGACGATCAGCAGAAGCGCAAACAGACAGTGGGCTTTCGGCATGAGGCGGCTGCAGAGGTGGACGGCCAAACCCGACATCGCGTCCGGCGCACACTACGCCTTTCGACGAATGTTCAGCAGCGACACAGCTCGTCGAGCATCGAATCGCTGTCACGGATCTTCGTGGTCAGCCTTGATTGTACCCCAGCCAACCTCCCGAATCCCGGCACGACTCCCGAATCCCGCCCGACTCACAGCCCGCCGGCTGCCGATCGGCCGCAAGACATCGCAAACGGCGCGGCCCTCGTCGCCGGGGACCGCGCCGTTGCAATATCTCTCGCAGTGGGATCCCCCGTCAGGGCATGTCGTCCATCTCGCAGGAGAGTCCGCCCGCAGCCGGAATGTACGACTCCTTGACATAGTCCATCACCATCCGGTCCGCGTTGAACCGCCAACCGAGCGTCCGCACGGCCCGCGTCATCCGCTGGATCCACTGCTGCGGCAGATCGTGACGGTCACGGCGGTAGTACAGCGGCACGACCTCTTCCGTCAGCACACGCCGCAGCTCTTCGCCGTCCCGGTCATCCTGGACCTCCTGCTTCGCATGAATCAGGCCGGTGCCAATGGCGAACCCGTTATGACCATCGAACGCCTCGGCCCACCAGCCATCCAGAACCGAGCAGTTCAGGCCACCGTTGAGCACCACCTTCTGCCCGCTGGTGCCCGAAGCCTCGAGCGGACGCCGGGGATTGTTCAGCCACACGTCAACCCCCTGCACGAGATGCCGGGCGATCCCGATGTCGTAATCTTCGAGGAACACCAGCCGCCCCTTGAAGCGATCGTCGTGCGACAGACGGACGATCCGCTGCAGGATCTGCTTGCCGTACTCGTCCATCGGGTGGGCTTTCCCCGCGAAAATGAACTGCACGGGACGTTCACTGTTCGAGACGAACTCGGCCAGCCATTCCACATCGTCCAGAATCAGATCGGCACGCTTGTACGGAGCAAACCGCCGGGCGAACCCGATCAGCAGCGCATTCGGATCCAGCACCTCATTGAGATCGGCAATCGCCGAGTCGCTCAACCGGTTCCGCTGGGCCTGCCGCACAAGGCGGCTGCGCGCGTACACAATCAGCCGGTTCTTCAGCGAGTTGTGCGTCTCCCACAATTCGCCGGGGGTCAC
>CAZUXX010000397.1:0-1917 GCA_964624215.1 uncultured Planctomycetaceae bacterium | reverse complement strand
CACAACAGCACTTCCCACTTTGTGATGAACTCGATCAGCCGGTTCTTCAGCGACTGGTGCACCTCCCACAGCTCGCCCGGGGGCACCCGCTCGAATCCCGCCCAGACCTCGGGTTCCCCGCTGTTCAGATACCACTCCTGCGGAAGCAGCTTGTCGTACAGAACCCGCATCTGGTGGGCCAGCCACGTCGGAACGTGCACACCGTTGGTGATATGTCCGATCGGGATCTCCTCGTCGCTCCGCCACGGCCACAGGTTCCGCCACATCCGCCGGCTGACAACCCCGTGCAGGTTCGACACCGCATTCGCCCGCCGGCTCGTCTTGAATGCCAGCACCGTCATGCAGAACGGCTCGCCATGATTCTGCGGATCGACGCGTCCCAGCCCCATCATCCCTTCATGATCCAGCCCCAGCTGCTCCCCGATCGGGCCCAGATGGTCGGCGATCAGTCCGCCATCGAAACGGTCATGACCGGCCGGGACTGGCGTGTGGGTCGTGAACACGCACGAAGAACGGGTCTCCCGCAGGGCATCCTCGAACGACATGCCGTCGTGATGCATCCGCCGGCGAATCACCTCCAGCGGGGCAAATGCCGAATGCCCCTCGTTCATGTGAATCACCCGGGGATAGATCCCCAGCGCCGTCAGCGAACGCACCCCACCGATCCCCAACATCAGTTCCTGGCGGATCCGCATGCGGTTGTCGCCACCGTACAGACGCGCCGCCAGCTTGCGGTCCTCCTCCGAATTCTCGGGAATGTTCGTATCCATCAGATACAGCGGGACACGGCCCACATCGACCCGCCACAGCCGGGCATGAATATCCCCCGAACGGGTTTCGACCGTGATCCGCACCTGCTTCCCGTCACTCCCCATCGCAGGACGCATCGGCAGGTCCTGCGGCTCGGCAAACGTGTACTCCTCCTGCTGCCAGCCGGTCGCATCAATGACCTGGTTGAAGTACCCCTCGTGATAAAACAGCCCGACCCCCACCAGCGGGATCCCCAGGTCCGAAGCGCTCTTGAGATGATCCCCTGCCAGAACCCCCAGACCTCCCGAATACACACGCAGCGATTCGTGGAGTCCGAATTCTGCCGAGAAGTACGCCGCCGGGCGATGACCCAGAACACCGGCGTGCGTGTCGCCCCACGTCTCCCGCGACTGCATGTACTCCTGCCACCGGCGGTACGCCCCGTGGATCCGGGAATGCAGAACCTCCTCCCGCGCCCGGATCTCCAGCTGCTCCGGGGTGTACTGCCGCAACAGGATCAGCGGGTTGTGCGAACACTCCGACCACAGGTTGTTATCGATCTCGCGGAAGATCGAGGAAACATCCGGCTGCCAGCTCCACCACAGGTTCCAGGCAAGCTCCGTCAACTTTTCGTGAATCGATTTCTGCACAGCCATGAGGTTACTCTTTCAATCCGGGCGTCTCGCGAATCCATACGGCGAGCGTCGGCGGGAGTGTAGCGGATTCGGCTTGGCTTCAAACATCCCGGTCATCGGGGCACCCCCGGGGACCGCCCCGGTCTGACGCTCCCCCCGGGCCAAAAGCCCCTCGGGAAGGCAGCCATTTGCCCCTCGCACTCCCCCGTCCCGCAGCATTCCCGGCAGATTTCGAAGCAATCAGCCCCTGCTGATCTGAAAACGGTTTCTCTCCCCGACTTGACTGTGATCGGGCCATCCGTCCGGAAAATCCGGATCGACCGGCCTCGCTGTGGACGAGTCACCGCAGTTTGACATCTGTCACTCTGGGCAAGTTCTCCGCCCCCTTCCTCGCAGCTTCAAGCGAGTCGCGGCCAGGTGCCGATTCCAGCCTCTGCGGAGTCATAACGGACTGTGCTCCGGTCGGCCAAAGGATTGCGCCCTGCAGAGATGACTGATCGCCCGAGAGGACTGGTCCGCTCATGACGAGACG
>CAZUXX010000396.1:1316-4327 GCA_964624215.1 uncultured Planctomycetaceae bacterium | reverse complement strand
CAGCGGAGGGTAGTTCGACGGCCAGCCCAGCCATTGCCGTGCGAGCAGACCCGAGGCAGTCATCGACAATCGCTGCTCGCGATCGGCCGGGTAGGTCGGGGTGTACTTGTAGAACGCTGCCTCGGTGGGAGACTCCTGACAGCGGTCGACGAAGCTGGATGCGACAAGGAAAGCATCTCCAGGGACTTCGATTCCGGCCATGCGGGCGGTGTGCAGTGCCATCAACGCCCAGCCGGTGACGGAGAGATCCCCTTCGCCCGTGTCGGTGAGAGGCCGGTAGCGCCACCCGCCGAGAACAGGGTTCTGGGCTGCAATCAGGAACTGGACCGCGTGCTCCGCCGGTTGGCGGAACTGATCATCACCGGTGAGGGCCAGCGTTTCGCTGAGAACGATGGTGGCAATCGAATGGCTGTAGATGCTCGGCTCTTCGCCTTCCTCGTTGCCATCGTAGATTTCGCCGCTGGGCCGCTGCGTCGACACGAGCCACTTCAGTCCCCGCGCGACCGAATCGGCATGATCGCCATGCCGATGGGTATGACCATCCCCCAGAAAGGCAAGCAGCGCCAGAGCCGTCGCTCCGACGTCAGTCGACCAGCGGGTCCGGGTTGCCCCGTCCGAATAGGGACCATCGAGGCTCCAGCGGCCATCAGGCGCCTGCTGCCGTTTGAGCCACGCCAGCGATCGGTCAATTGCTGCCCGGGCGTCCTCGTTCACCGCGTCTCTGGTGGCCAGCGAGTGGAGGTTCCGTTGTTCCTCTGCTCGTGCGGCGAGCATTCCGGTGACCGTCGCCGGTTGAACATTCGGGACGGGAGGCTGAGCAGCCTCCTCGGGATCGGTCTCCCGCGGCATCGGCTGCTGTGGCGGAGACGGAGAATTGGGGCTCAGCCTGACTGGCGTGTTCAACCGGATGGGGTCGACGGCCTGGACGGGCGGCGGTTCTGATTCGAGAGAGGCCCACGCCAGATTGATGATGCCAATTGGCGGTGTCCGCTCGAGAAGGATCGGGATCAGCGCCAGCAGAACGAGTGCTCCGATGTGCAACAGGAGACTGATGGCGATGCCGCGCCAGCCCCGACGGAGTTCCTCAATGAAACGGACGCCCGGTCCGGGTTCCTGCCCGGCGTCAGGGGCCGTCTGCACCAGCGGCTTGCGCCGCCGCTGTGTCGCGGCGCGTGCAGCAGGTTTTCTGGACGGTGTCGGGTTGCCGGACATGCAGGAACGTTCAGGCGGTGCTTCAGTTGAACTCGATCGAATCCGGAGCCTCTGTGCCGATTACCCGCCCGGAGTCCACAGCACATCGCGGCGGCCGTCGTCGTTGGCAATACGGGCCAGGACGAACAGGAGGTCAGACAGACGATTCAGATACTTCAGGACCTGCTCGTTGATCTCAGTCTGTTCAGCAAGGTGACAGACGGCAATCTCGGCCCGGCGGACGACCGTTCTGGCCTGGTGCAACATCGCGGCTGGCCGCGTCCCGGCGGGCAGGACGAACGAGTTCAACGGTTCCAGGCGTGCGTTCCATTCGTCAATCCAGCCTTCCAGCCGCAGAACCTGTGGCTCGGTCACGCGGAGCGGCGGTGGATCTCGCTCCACCTGCTGGGGAACGCACAAGTCGGCGCCCACATCGAAAAGATCGTTCTGGATCTGGCGCAACTGGGATTCGGCATCGTTCGGCAGAGACTCGCACCGGGCCAGTCCGATCACCGCATTGGCTTCGTCCACGGTCCCGTAGGCGATAATCCGCGGGTGCGTTTTCGAGACCCGGGACAGATCTCCCAGAGTGGTCTCGCCGGTGTCTCCGCCTCGAGTGTAGATGCGACTGAGGTGAACCATGCGCAGCAAGTGAGTCGGATGACAGAAGCCGGACGGTCGGAAGTCCTCTTGACCGCCTGAGGGGGGGTGACGTGTAATCCCCGCCGGGACGTGGACAGGGACGCCGCGAAGAGCGATGTGACCGTGACCATTTACGATCGACATCTGCTGTGGCGGTTTCTCTATGCGTGCGTCGTGTTCTTTGTGGCGGCCATGGGATTGTACGTGGTCGTCGACGGGTTCACCAATCTGGACGGTTTCCAGCACGCTGCTGACCGGGACGGGACGGGTGGGCTGCTCGCCCATATGGGGCGGCACTACCTGTTTCAGTCGTCGCTGCTGCTCGAACTTGTCGGACCGACCGTCGCGGTGGTCGCTGTCACTGCCACGCTGGCTCTGATGTGCAAGCAGGGTGAGTTGCATCCTCTGCTGGCAGCGGGAATTCCGACATATCGCCTGTGTCTGCCGTTTGTGGTCGGCATGGTGATCGTCAATGCCGTGCTGATTGCCAACCAGGAGTTCGTCGTCCCCCGGATTTCGGTGCACCTGCAGGGGTCGCACGGTCACACGGCAGAGGATGCCCGGCCGGTCGAACCCTGTCTGAGTGCCGCGGGCATTTTCATTGCCGGGAAGGAGCTTTACCTCACCGACCGACGTCTTCACCGGGCCGAGTTCCGTTTCTCTCCGGGAGCCTATGCCGACCGTGTCTTCTCGCTGACGGCCGACGACGCGTATTTCCTTCCCAAGACGGACCAGTGGCCGTCGATGTGGCTGCTGAAGGGACCCTCCGACTCCGTAGAGAATCTCCCGCTGACGGAGGCCGGCCGGAAGATTGTCGTTCCGCGGAAGGATTCCGGCGACCTGTTCGTGCTGACAGAAGTCACCTTCGACGAACTGTACAACCGCAGCGCAAGCTTCAAGTTTCTCTCGACACCGGAACTGCTGACGCGGGAGCGACGGCCCTCCTCGGGAACCTCCGCATCGCGGCAGCAACTGATTCACCTGCACGCCCGGCTGACGCGGCCGGCGATGCTGGTGATCGGTGTGTTCCTCGTCTTTCCGGTATTGATTCGCAAGGACAGCTCCAACCTGATTACCAACATCGCGATGTCGACGCTGGTGCTTGGCGCAGTCTTCGGAGTCTCACAGGCCTTCCAGTTCATCGGACAGGCAGGCATCGTCTCTCCCACGGTTGCCGC
>CAZUXX010000396.1:0-1306 GCA_964624215.1 uncultured Planctomycetaceae bacterium | reverse complement strand
TCGGTTCAGCGGGGTTGAGTGCGTGGATGTCGCCGATGGTGCGAAGCTAAGAGCGCACCGAGTGAGACTGCCCCCGTACCCTGATCCCCCGGTCAGGCGGTTCTCGACGCCACGCTGACTGCTCCAATGCGTTGCGTCCCGGTGGGCGACTGGCCGCTGTAGACTGCTGATGGGGGGACTGTGACTCTCCGCATCTTTACGGGGGCAACGCCAATGCTGTGTCGTGCCGCTTTCGCCGGATTGTTTGCACTGATGCTGGTGGCCTGCGGCCGCGCTGCGGACACAAGGTCTCCGACGTCTGGCAGCAGGATCTCCGTCTGTCGGTTCTCGGCGGACGTGACGATTCCGCCGGGGCACCGGTGTATGGGGATCCTGCCGACGAAATCCCGCGTGGTGGCTGATCCACTGGAAGCGCACGGCTTTGTCCTCGTGGGTGCCGGCAAACCGATTGTGTTTGTCGCCGTGGACTGGTGCGAGATTCGGAACGGAGCGTACGACGAGTGGCGGGACGCACTTGCCGGTGCCGCCGGAACCACTCGGGAACGGGTGCTCGTTACGGCGCTGCATCAGCATGATGCTCCGGTCACGGATTCCGGTGCGGCCAGACTCCTGCGCGAGGTCGGCCTGCCGGGTGAACTGTATGACGAGGAGTTTCATGCCGCGGCAGTGGCACGGACGGCAGCGGCTCTGACAGAAAGTCTCGCGTCGCCGCAGCCGGTGACTCACGTCGGCACGGGAGCTGCGCGCATCGAGGGAATTGCTTCCAACAGGCGGGTCGTCCACGAAAACGGGCGGGTGTCTTTTAGTCGAGGCAGCCGCAGCGGCGGTCATCCGTTCTTCAGCAGCGCTCCGGTTGGAGAGATTGACCCGATGCTCAGGACGATCTCGCTGTGGAACGGGGACGAGCCCCTCGTCGCGCTGAGTGTCTATGCGACCCATCCGATGAGCCGCTATGGGCAGGGAATTGTTTCGGCGGACTTTGTCGGACTGCCGCGTCGTCGACGGCAGCAGGCACTTCCGGATACCCTGCAGATTTATGCTTCCGGATGCAGCGGAGATGTCACAGCCGGCAAGTTCAATGATGGATCGGATGACGCTCGTGAGCGCTTGATCGAACGGCTGGAAGAGGGGATGGAGCGGGCGTGGCAATCGACGGAGCTCAGACCCCTGTCGGGTGTTGCGCTGCAGGTTACTCCGCTGAAGCTCGAGTTCTCGCGGCATCCGGAACTCGATCCCCAACGACTTCGACAGACGCTTGAGGATGGTGCGGTCCGTACGGAAGACCGGATCCTTGCCGCGATGGGGC
>CAZUXX010000395.1:0-4330 GCA_964624215.1 uncultured Planctomycetaceae bacterium | reverse complement strand
CATCGCTTTTCCGGCCTTGATCGAGTCGACGATCTTGTCGAAGAACTCGGTCTCGCCGCCGACGATGTCGATGCGGGCTGTCTGGAGCGCCTTGCCGACGATCTCGCTCTGCTCGCGGGCGATGCGGGCCTGGGCGTCGATGGCGGCGATTTCGATGTCCCTGTCCTTGTTGAGCTGCAGCTTGAACTCTTCGTGCTCGCGGCCGACGCCGTCGAAGATCTTCATGGCCTCCGCCTTCTCGCGGATGCCCTTCGCTTCGGCGTAGAACTTCTGTTCGAGGACGGACGCCTCGGCGAGGCCTTCCTTCTCGATCGCCTCTGCCTTGGCCATTGTCACCTGAGCCTCGGCCAATCCATTCGCGGCTGCCTGGGCCTGGGTGGCTTCTGCGAGCAACTTTCTGGCTGCGGTCTCCTTCTCGGCCGCGGTTCGCTGGGCTTCGGCTTCGACCACGATCTGCTCGGCGGAGAACTCGGCGGCCTTGCGGGCTGCTTCGGCTTTTTTGATCTCCTTGACCAACTGCTCTTCGGCGTCTTTCTCGGCCTGGGTGATGGCGACCCGTTTCGCCCGGTCGGCGGTGGCGAATTCTTCGGTGTCCTTGATGCGCTGCTGCTCCTCGACGACCGAGCGTTCGACGGCAACGCGTTCGCGGATGACGTCCTGAATGTTGCGTTTCTCGATCTCGATGGCCTTTTCCTTCTCGATCGAGGCGAGACCCACGACCCGTTCGCGTTCGGTGACTTCGAGGAGTCGATCCTTCTCGACGCGTTCGCGTTCGACCGCGTCGGTCCGCTCTTTGTTGCGCTGGGCGACGATCACCTGCCGCTGCTTGTTCTCTTCGGCGACGGCGACTTCTTCGTCGGTCTGGATGCGTGCCCGCTCGGATTTCAAGCGTTCTTCTTCCTGGACCTTGGCCGCTTCGGCATGCTGCCGGGCTGCGATTTCGGCGATCTCTCTTTTCTGCTTTTCGACTGCTTCGACCCGCTGCTTTTCGAGTTCGAGGATGGCCTCCTGGGCTTCGACATCCTGCTTTTTGATGGTCTTCTCTTTTTCGCGGTTAATCTCGTTGGCCAGCACGTGTTCGCGGGCGGTCAACTGGGTGATCTTCTTGATCCCCTCGGCGTCGAGGATGTTGTTCTGGTTGAGCAGTTCGAGGGGCGTCTGCTCGAGGTAGTCGATGGCACAGTCATCGAGGATGTAACCGTTCAGGTCTGTGCCAATGACGTTGAGGATGGCCTCTTTGAACTTGTCGCGCTCTTCGTAGAGTTCGACGAAGTCGAACCGTTTGCCGACGGTCTTGAGGGCTTCGGAGAACTTGGCATCGAAGAGTTCGACGAGTGCCTGGTGCTCGCTGGCGCGGCGGCAGCCGAGCGCCTGCGCCACCTGCATGATGTCTTCTTTCTGGTTGTTCACCCGGACGAAGAAGGCGACTTCGATGTCGGCCCGGACGTTGTCCTTACAGATGAGTCCGGACGATCCGCGGCGATGGATCTCGATGCGCTTGACCGAGAGGTCCATCAGTTCGACGCGATGCAAGATGGGGACGACCAGCATGCCTCCCCCGGAGGCGACATGCATGCCGCCGATGCCGGTTCTCACGAGGGCTTCTTCCGGGCCGACCTTGCGGTAGAAGCGTGAGATCGCCATGAGCAGTCCCACGCCGATGATGATCAGCACAAACAGGGAGACGATGACTTCGCTCGGAGGCATGGTTGTGACTTCTGTAAGTAGTTCCCGTGGGCATTACCCACCGAGATCAGTGATTCACGGTTGACGCAGTGGAGGGCGGGCGTCTGCCCTGCCGGCTGTGAGGGACGGGTCTGACTTGCTCGTGCGAGGGTTGCCTGTTCTCCTGGTCGTGGAGTTCCGAGAGGAACCCGAATCACGCGGACTCCGGTTCGACGAGGTAGAGACGGGTTTCGGGGAGGTAATCGACGATGAACGCCGAGGTCCCTTTCGGAATCGCTCCTGTGACGGTGCGCACATTCAACATCAGCGGGGCACCCTGTGGTGCGGCGTAGCGGGCCTGGCCGAAGGTTGGTGTGGCTTCGGTGGTGGTGATGATGACCCGCTGGCCGATCAGACTGCTGGCAGTGTTCGGTTCGTCAAATTTGAGTTTGCCTCTGAGGGGTTGGGTGAGCAGTTTGGCGGCGATGAGGGCGACGCCGAAGTTGCGTGCCCAGGCAGTCAGGAGTTCTCGGGCGCCGGGGTTGACGAGGTCGCGGTCGAAGGTCATCGACATCAGCCAGGCCGGCAGCGCGAACGCCGACAGCCAGAGCATCAGCGGCACCTCTCCGAGGTTGAGCCACTTCAGACTGGCCAGGCCCCAGCCGAAGGCCGACTCGTGGCCGTCCAGTCCGGGATCGATGTCTGCATCGAGGTCGACATCCAGCAGGTCTGTGTCTGCTCCGCCGATGATGACCAGCAGCCAGTAGCCGGTGGTCAGGCAGAGGAGCACCGTCGCCGGCAACGTCGGCCACGAGACGCAGTCCTGCAGGAAATCTGTCATGGGGGAAGGTCGCTTTACAGCCGGGTCTACCGGGACTGAATCGTGACACCCCACTGGGATTCATTCTGCGCTCCGTGCGGAGTGTGCTCCCCAAGATAACGGCCTGCGGATGCGGAGGATCAAAGAAAACAGATCAACGGCGGAACTCCTGTCGGCTATTCCGACGACTCGTGTCCTGCCGCCTGCAGCGACTGCTGGTGTTGTGACGGTTTCGCCGTGCGGGGGAGAGAGCCGTGCGGATTGCACTTACTTGACGTCAGTGGAACCACGTCTGAGGATGCTCCGGTCTATCCCCTCTTACCGGAGTGAATGCCATGCGCCCGCAACAGAACGGTTTCAGCCGCCGAGCCTGGATTCGTACGACTGCCGGACTGACCGGTGCTGCTCTGGCCGCCCCGGCCCTGACCTGCGCTGCCGAGGAAGCACCGCGTGCGGCGAGCAAACAGCGGATTCGTCAGTCGATCGTCCACTGGTGTTACCGGGACCACTTCGACAGCTTCGATGCGTTTGCCCGGACGGCGAAGGAGCTTGGATGTCTGAGTATCGAACTGTGCGATCCTGCGGACTGGCCCACGCTGAAGAAGCACGGTCTGACCTGCGCGATTGCGGGAAGTCACGGCTTCCAGGTGGGGCCGAATCATCGCAAGAACTGGGACCAGTGCCGCAGCAAGCTGGAGGAACGCATCGAGCAGGCGCGGGAGTTTGGGGTCAAGAGTGTGATCACGTTCACCGGGATGGCGGACGGGATCAGTCGTGAGGAAGGGGCCGACAACTGTGTGGCGTTCTTCAAGTCGCTGATGCCGAAGGCGGAGAAGGCCGGGGTGACCTTGTGTCTTGAGCATCTGAACACCCGGGACGATTCGCACCCGATGAAGGGGCACCCCGGGTACCAGGGGGACGATCTCGAATACTGCATCGACATCTGCCGTCGGGTCGGCTCGCCATCGATGAAGGTGCTGTTCGACATCTATCACGTGCAGATCATGCACGGCGATGTGATCCGCCGGATCCGTCAGCATGCCGAGTGGATCGGCCACGTTCATACCGCGGGCAACCCCGGGCGGTGCGAACTCGACGACACGCAGGAGATCCATTACCCGCCGATCATGCGGGCACTGCTGGACGTTGGATACAAGGGGTTTGTGGGACAGGAATTCATCCCGACCCGCGATGCCGTGGAAGGACTGCGGCAGGCGGTGGTGCTGTGTGATGTGTAGGAGGTGGCCGTGGCGGTCCGGGCCCCGAGCACACCCGCCAGAGCGGCGAGGGCAGTCGCCGCGATCGCGATGGAGGCGATGCGCCGGAGCCACCTGTCGAAGGTGCTCCAGCGTGGTGAGGGATCCGGAGGACGTGTGCTGAGGTCCGGACAGGTCTCCGTCGACATTCGGCATCCCTACCCCGCCGGCGTCGTTGCCACACCAGTACCGCCGGCGGTAGCCCCCTACAGGGGAACGGGCCGGGGACGAAGATCGTCGCCGGCCCGTTCTCTCCCCCTGGTTCCCGAGGACGCTCCTACCCCGGCGGCAACGCCCCGAAACGTCTTCGCGGCTCAGCGGACTTTCTGCGCCAGACGGATCCCTGTCGCCGGAGGCTCGAGGAACCGTACCGTGTCGGAGAGGGCACCGAGGAACTGACATCGGGTGTCTTCCGCGAGGCCCGGCGGCGGCAAAGGATGCGACGGCTGGTCGACGATGAGAAGGACGAGGATGTCGGAAATTCCGTCCTCGTTGATCTCCTCGAGGTCGAACTCGCCGATCACCACCGTCCTCGTCAGCGAGGTGTAGCGCGCCGCCATGATCTGGCAGGTGAGATCGGTGTCCGGCA
>CAZUXX010000394.1:0-4359 GCA_964624215.1 uncultured Planctomycetaceae bacterium | reverse complement strand
CCCGCCGATGTCCCGTCTGTGGAGAGTTCCAGCGGACGGACAGCACGAGGAGTCAACGGTGCCCCAGGTGCGTCAACAAGTCCCGGCCCCCCCAGTCGGTCAGCAGTCTCCAGCCAGAGAAGTTCAGCCGTTCTGACCGGCTTGTTGAACTGCAGCGTCATTCGCAGCGTGCTTCGCTCGAAGACGCTCGTTTCGCCAACCGCACCGTCGACCTGCCGCAACGGGAGCCCTGTGTACGCCGGTGGCCGGACTTCCAGTCCCACTGTCGAGATCGCCGGAGCTTCGACCACGTTGACGTGGTAATCCCGCGTCCGTGCATCCTCCGCAGTAATGAAGAAATCGAACGGCTGGAACACGTGCGGCAGCGTCGCCCGGAAGACGCCTCGCTCGTCGTCCCGAAGCATCCGCCGCTGATCAATGGCCCCGTTTTCAGTTTTCCAGTTCAGCCACACATCCGGTGGCAAAGCCTGATCCGGCTCACCGTACCGCCATCGAGCTTCCGCCAGAATCTCCACATCGGAACCCCGGGCAACCGTGCGATCACCCTGATCCACAACGAAGTACAGGTTCGACAGCCTCTCGTGGTTCCCCCACGGCATGAAGAACCGTGTCAGCAGCAGGCGGTACCCCGACGGAGAAACCAGCAGCGGCACCAGCAGAAACGCCAGTGCAGCGACCGCAATCCAGCCGGCCCGGTACGCCCGCCTCCCGTCGGCGGCGTCCACGACGTTGGCGGTCCGCATCGACTCGATCGTCTGACGCATCAAAAGGTCTCGCATCAGGCGCGACCCTTTGTACTCATCCGGAAGATCCGGACGAAGCAGCTCAACTGTCGATGTCAGCCGCTCGCGGAAGTCAGGCTGCGACGCCTCCACCAGTGCCGCGATCTCTTCAGGACGGGTCGTCCGCAGCAGCGGACGCAAGACCCACCAGACAATGACTACGGCCGCAAGCACACCTGCCCCGATCAGCATGCCCAGACGCACACCGACAGGCAGCTCCATCGACCAGTCTAGGAGCAGTGCGACGAACAGCGTCAGCACACAAACAACGACCAGAATGCCCAGACCGCGAACAATCGCCAGCCCCCGCACCCGTCGATCAAGCCGAAGCAACGGCAACGACAGTTCGGGTGGCAGCGAGACCAGCTGTTCGCGTGTCATGAGCAGGCTCCTCGGTAGGGCCACACCATCCGCGCACCGTTCCGGCGACGGATCGACGAGCGTCGATCATTGTACCGGCGGGAAAGACCAACGCCAGATCGTGTTGCACAAAGGCATCACTTTGCCGGCACACCCGGCAACTGAGAATCCACGAGCCCCTCCTCGGATGCCTCACTGGCGCCTACTTGTAGTCGTCTCCGTTGAGACTGCGGATCACCGACCGCTGCCAAGCCGCGAGCTGTTCACCCATGGCTGCGACCCGCTCAGGATGCTGCTGCGACAGATCCTGACTCTCGGCCGGATCCTCGTCCAGATGGTACAGCTCCCACGAGACCATACCATTTCGCCTCGGGATCCGGTGCAGCTTCCACGATCCGTCACGCCAGGCGGCATGGCCGGGTAGTTCATCCTCCCGGAACGTCGTCTTCATCAGCGATGCCTCGGTCCGCTCCGGAATCACTCTCCCGGTCTCGTCGGCCCCTTGACGCTGCGCAAGCAACAGCTCGCGACTCGGCGTCCGGATTCCAGCAGCCTGGTACACCCAGAAACCCAGTGGCTGCTCTCGCTGCTGCACCTCTCCTTCAATCAGCGGCATCAGATCGATCCCATCAAGCGGGCGCGTCGACTCACGCTGCACCCCGGCGGCCGCCAGCACCGTTGGAAAGATGTCGCTGGTGATCGCCGGTACCTGCGTGACGCGGGCCTGGCGGATCTTTCGCGGCCACTCGATGATCCCCGGCACCCGGATCCCCCCTTCCCACAGACTCGCCTTCGCGCCCCGTAATCCTCCCGAAGAACCCGGTGACCGTCCCTGCGGACCATTATCGCTCGTGTACCACAGCAGGGTGTCCTCCCGGATCCCGAGGGCATCAAGCTCCTTTCGCAGATGACCCATCGCCCGGTCAATCCCCGTGATCTCCCCGTAATAGTTCTGCTCGGCCGGAGTACTGTCCGGATACAGCTCACGCAGATGCGGCAGCGCCTGGTGGGGAGTATGCGGGTTCCCGAACCAGATTACGGCCAGAAACGGCTTCTCTTGTTTCACCTGGTCGCGGATGAATTCCAGCGCAGACTCCACCGTCACCATCGAGCTCTCCCCTTCGGTCTCGATGACACGACCATTCTTCGCCAGCAGCGGGTTGTTCTCATAAAAGTTCGGGCTCGACACCCACTGCTCAAAACCACTCTTCCCGGGAGAGACCTCGTCCTCGGGATGGCAACTTCCCAGATGCCATTTCCCGAAATGCCCGGTCGCATAACCAGACTGCCGGAGCGCCTCGGCGATCGTGATCTCTTCCGGACGCAGCGTGTGTCCCCACGAGAAGCAGGCCATCCGGTTGGGATGCCGACCCGTCATGACGCTCGCGCGGGTGGGCGAACAGACCGGATGCGCTGCATAGAAGTGGTCAAACCGCAGTCCGCTCCGCGACATCTCGTCGAGCACCGGGGTCTTCAGAACAGGGTGGCCGTAGTAACCCACATCCCCGTAACCCTGATCGTCCGCCATTGCGAGAATAATGTTCGGCCGGGCAGCCGCCTCGTCCGCCGGGGCAATCGACGCACTCGCCATCAGCCCCGTCAGACAGGCCAGCACGTGCAGGCGCCCGTTCAGAGTTCCCGTCCTCACCAGTCTCGCTGCAGCCGTTCTGACAATCATGAGCAATCGCACCCGGTGGAAAGTGACCGCGTCCAGCCCCGTCAAGGGGCCCGTCCAGTGTGTCGACGCTGGCACATCAGGCCAAGCCCACACCGGCAGAGTGAGCCATCAGATTCGCCGTGTCACAGCACTGACCCCACCGGCGTGACGGCTGACGACTGCCCGGATGACGCCTCGGCATCTTCCGTCGTCAGCGGAACGGTCGTCTGCGACTCCTGCACAACCCGGCGGCCTTCTTCAAGTCCGAACAACCAGAACAGGGCCGGGTGCACGAAGAAATCCAGCAGCGTCGAACTGACGAGCCCCCCCAGGATCACCGTCGCCACCGGGTACAGAATCTCCTTCCCGGGCTCGTCCGCCGCAATCACCAGCGGAACCAGCCCGATCCCCGAGGTCAGTGCCGTCATCAGCACGGGCGCCAGTCGCTCGAGGCCCGCCCGCACGATCATCGACCGGGTCCAGTCCTCACCCTCGAACTCGACCAGATGCAGGTAGTGGTTCAGCAGCAGAATGCCGTTCCGCGAGGCAATCCCCGCCAGCGAGATGAATCCCACCATCGCGGCAATCGTCAGCGTCTGACCGGTGATCACCAGTGCCGCCACCGATCCGATGAACGCCATCGGCAACGCCGCCATCACCTGCAGCGACAGGTTGACCGATCGAAACATCGTGTACAGAACCAGAAAGACTCCCAGAAGCGAAACGGCGAACAGAACGGCGATCATCCGGCTGGCCGACTGCTGGCTTTCAAACTGTCCACCGTACTCCACGAAGTACCCCGACGGGAGGGTGGCGACGACCGGTGCCGCTCGCTGCTGGATGTCCTCCACAACATCCACGACGCCCCGGTCCGACACATTGCACTGAATCACAATCCGCCGCTGCACGTTCTCCCGGTTGATCGTGTTCGGACCACCCGACTCGTAGATATTGGCGACCGCTTCGAGGGGCACTCGCCCTCCATCGGGCAACTCGATCGACAGCCGCTTCAGAACCTCCAGGTTCTCCCGGTAGTCCTCATCAAGTCGCAGTTGCAGATCGAACGACCGCTGACCAAGCAGCACCTCCGAAACCACCTGCCCATTCATCGCCGTCTCGATGAACTCGTTCACCTCCGCCGGCCGCAGTCCGTACAGCAGCAGTTTGTCTCGATCCAGTTCAATTCGCAGTTGCGGAATGATCACCTGCGGCTCGACAAACAGATCGGTGATGCCCGGAACTCCCTGAATGGCCGCCTCCAGTTGCTCCGCCTTCTGTCGCAGAACATCAAGGTCGTCCCCGTAGATCTTGATGCCCACCTGCGCTTTGACCCCTGAGATCATGTGCGAAATCAGGTGCGCGAGCGGTTGCTCCACGGCTGTCACAATGCCGGGAATGTCTGCCAGGGCTTCACTGATTTCCTCAATGACTTCCTCACGTGATCGCTCCGTGTGCGGGTCGATCGTGGCAATGTATTCGGTGACGTTCACGCCCTCGGCGTGTTCGTCAAGCTCC
The DNA here is from genome assembly GCA_964624215.1 of uncultured Planctomycetaceae bacterium. GTDB lineage: Bacteria > Planctomycetota > Planctomycetia > Planctomycetales > Planctomycetaceae > CAZUXX01. The sequence continues at coordinate 45 of CAZUXX010000394.1, read as the reverse complement.
GCGCGGCCCGTCTTGCGGACAAACGCCACGATGTCGTCGATTTCC
>CAZUXX010000393.1:2488-4367 GCA_964624215.1 uncultured Planctomycetaceae bacterium | reverse complement strand
GTCGATGTGACGCAGTCGCTCGGCCGCACGGGCATCATCACCCGCCCGCACATCATCAGCCGCCAGCCAGCAGCGGTGCCACGACCCCGCGGGCCCGTTCGCCTCCAGTTCGACACCCTTGTTGTTCACCCGTTCCGGATGAACAAAGTCACCCTGCGCTCGCAGAATCTCGGCAACGGGAATCAGTTCCGCCGCAGTCGCCTCTTCGTGAGACTCCCAGTCGGCAGCCCAGAACCAGCCCCGCGTCCGTTCCCCCGTCTGTACAAATGCCTCGGCAATGGCCACCCAGAGGCGGTGCCGTTGCTTCAGATAGTGCTCGCCCAAAGACGCCAGACGCAGGACCTGGCGGAAGTTTCCGCTCGCCAGGAGCAGTTCAAGCCAGCGAAGCGTCGCTGCATCTGCCACCTGCGGATTCGACTGGAACACCGGTCGCAACTGCTTGATGAAGTCCCAGTCGCTCAGATCGAATTTCAGAAGCGCCCAGAACTCGCCGGCCACAGGCTGTGTCTCCGGCTCCGACAGCAGCGCGTACACGGCATCTGCGGCAGGGGCCGTCATCCCCCGCTGCTTCATCGCAGTGCGGATCCCCTGCAGATCGTCCCCCGTCACGGGGACATCAGGCCGCTGCAGGCATTGCTGCAAGACAGCAAGTGCTTCCTCCAGCTTTCCCTGCTCCACCGTCTGCCGCACGGCCTGCGGAGAGGGATCGGTGGTCGACAAGGGAGTAGGTGCCACGGTGTGAAAACTCGATGTGCAATACGGACAGGCGGGACCATGTTAGCGGCGTCACCCAGGGGAATCGACTCATTTGCCGGCTCGAATGTCGCGATCGGGGCGAGTTCGATCCGCTCTGATTCACCTCACGGCCGCAAACTTGCTGCACACTCCTCACCGGGTTCCCCGAACCATGTTGCCAACCGGCTTTCCGGAAAGTTGTCGGACCCGCAATCAGCACCTCTTCGACTCGGATGCTCGCAATCGCACGCAACCGGGGGATCGAACCGCATTGCCGAGGGGCACCTCCCCACACGCCTGTCCGCGAGTCTCCCCTCCCCCCAGTCCCGTGGTGGTATAATCTGGTGTCAGGATTCAGACCGTTGTCCTGAACGGAGACCAGTGATGCTTCAAAACTCGCGCCCGGACACTCTCGGCGTCTGGCTGCTGTGCGCTCTTCTCGCTGCGGCGTCAACGGCCGCGGCCCAGCAGCCGCAGCAAGACCCGATCGGGCGCTATGTCACGCTGACCAGTCCGGTCGACGATGTCGTCATCGGGGCCGTCCAGCGTGCGGCGATGGCTCTCCACTCCGAGGCCGTCCGGGAACAGCGGCCTGCCTTCCTGATCCTCGAAGTCGCTCCCGGCCAGAGTCAGTTCCATCACATCTACGCACTCGCCACCTTCCTGACCTCCGCCGATCTCGGAAATGTCACCACCGTGGCCTGGGTTCCAGAAACCGTCACCGGGCACAACGCCATCATCCCGCTGGTCTGTCACGAAGTCGTGATGTCTCCCGAAGCCCGCCTGGGGGACTTCGGCCTCGGCACTGCACTCCCGCCCGATCAGCAGGCGGTCGTCCAGCAGATCGTGGCCCGACAACGCAATCGCAAGATCAACTTCGCCCTCGCCCGGGCCATGATGGATCCGTCCGTCCAGCTCCTGCAATTGACGATCGAGCGGGACGGAGATCGCGAACGCCGTCTGGTCACCGCACAAGAGGCCGAAGAGATTCAGAACTCACCGGCCACCGTGACCGACTCGCGGGTCCTCAAGGAGCCCGGAGTCCCCGGTCTCTTCTCCGGCGAACAGGCCGCACGCGGCGACTTTCTCGTGCGGCAGGCCATCGAGCAGCTTCAAAGGCAGGGCAGGCCGCCCTCGCCATGAT
>CAZUXX010000393.1:1956-2478 GCA_964624215.1 uncultured Planctomycetaceae bacterium | reverse complement strand
CCTGCCTGCCGAAGCGCTGCACGAATCGAAGTCCGGCGACGACACCCCGCGCGTCAGCCTGATCGTCATCTCCGGAGCCATCGATTCGGTCCACGCCGCGTTCGTCAAGCGGCAGGTTCAGTCCGCTGTCGAGCAGGGATCATCGCTGATCATCTTCGAGATCCAGTCCGCCCGCGGACAGCTCACCGAGGTGCGTGATCTCGCTTCACATATCGCCCGGCTGGAAGAATGGAGCGTCAAAACGGTCGCCTGGGTCCCGCAGGAAGCCACCGGAGAAGCCGCCATCCTGGCTCTCGCGTGCGACGAAATCTACCTGACCCGCGAATCGAAAATCGGCGCCGTCGCCCGCCGCCGCCAGTTCAACTTCGAGGATCTCAGTGACAGCGAACGCGACTTCCTCCTCGCGACGATGAACGAACTCGCCGAACTCAAGGACCGGCCAGCAGCGCTCCTCCGCGCCATGGCCGATCCCAAACTGCAGGTCTATCGGGCAACCAACCGCAAAAACGGAAGTGTGACCTT
>CAZUXX010000393.1:237-1946 GCA_964624215.1 uncultured Planctomycetaceae bacterium | reverse complement strand
GCTCCGGGCTCCTCAGCGTCGACGGCGAACGCGCCGTAGAACTTCAGATCGCTCAGCCACCCGTCGTGGGCTTTGACGACCTCAAGGCGCGACTCGGACTCCCCGCAAATCTCGAACCCGCTCGCATCGCCAAGACCTGGGTCGACGATCTGATCTTCACCCTCAATCGTCCGCTCGTCACAGGTCTGTTGCTGACCATCGCCATCATCTGCCTCTACCTCGACCTGCACTTCATGACAGGTCTGCTGGGCATCGTGGCCGTCGTCTGCTTCGCCCTCTTCTTCTGGGCCAGATTCCTCGGCGGAACAGCCGGTACGCTCGAAATCATGCTCTTCCTGATCGGCCTCGCCTGCCTGGCCCTCGAGATCTTTGTCGTCCCGGGGACCGGAGTCTTCGGCGTCAGCGGCGGGGTGCTCCTCGTCGTCTCGCTGGTCATGGCCAGTCAGACCTTCGGCAACATCGAACCGGGCCGCGATCTCTCCGAAATGACCAGCACGCTCAAAGTCGTCGCAGCCACGATCGTGGCTGTCGTCATGGTCGCTTCCCTCCTCAGCCGGTTCCTCCCCCGCGTTCCCATGTTCAGCGAGATGATCCTCACTCCGCCCGGGCTCACTGACGCCGACTTTACCGAAGCGCCCCGACTGAAGCCGGAAGTCACCGCCTCGCCACCCGTCATGCTCGAATCCCCCGGCGTCGCCGTCACCGCCTTGCGCCCCGCCGGCAAGGCCCGCATCGATGGCAAGCTCTACGATGTCGTCAGCAACGGGACCTACATCCCGGCCGACACCCCGATCCGCGTACAGAGCGTCCAGGGAAATCACATCGTCGTCCGCGAAGCCTGACCGACACGCAACCACCTCGGCCCCCTACGCCGCTCGACGCAGCGCGATCGCCAGCGGATGCTCGGTACCGGCATGCAGCTCGATGATCGCTGCGAAACGGCTCACATCCCCCACGGCCAGACGAAGGCGTCGCGATCGTCCGTCCGCAAATTGCAGTCGAAGCACCGGAATCCCCGCGATGCGCGCAATCCGCGCCGTTCGGATCTCTCGCCAGCTCACGGCAGTTCTCGCCAGAACACCGCCCATCACCAGCTGGTTCGGTTCGACTGTCATCGATCGCAACAGCGGCAGCAAGCACGCGCTTACCGCGGCCAGAACAACGATCGCTCCCAGGATCAGAATCGGAGCCAGCAGCCCTCCCTCGACTCCGTCGTACCAGACCCACAGCCCCAGCGACAGCGGGCACAGAGCCGTCACGCTCCACACAAACGCCTCACTGAAGGACTCGCGGAACCGGGCGACACGAACCGACACCACCCGTGCATCGCTCACTGGCACGTACATGACTGCACTCCGCCAGAATGCCGACTTGCAGATGTTTCAGACCCGATAGCTCTCGGAAGAGGACTTGACAGCGAACGCTCCGGAAGGGCACCACTCCGCGGTCACCGCCCAACCCCGGCCACTCGACTCTCCTCAGCCGACACTGCCCGGAGCAAATCATGTGAAAATCAGGCATCGCCGTTCATGAAGAACGTGCAAAGACTCCTGTCCCAGTTTGAAACCCCTCTCCTGCACGTCAAGACGTGTTCCCGGTACCCATGCTTGCGGCGAGGTCGCAACTGCCCCGCAGCAGCAGGCAGCCTGCCGCGGTTTTCTCACCCGTCACAGCGTGGCATGCAGCAGCAGTGCCGCAGCCAGCGCAGT
>CAZUXX010000393.1:0-227 GCA_964624215.1 uncultured Planctomycetaceae bacterium | reverse complement strand
GTAGACATGCGGCCCTCGGCATCTCCCCGGTCAATCGCCTGACTCGACGATCTCTTGCAGCCGGTTCGAAAGCTCGACCAGCACGGGAATATCAAGTTCCTCCGCCCGGCACGTCGCCGACAACCCCAGTTCAGCGAAGACATCGTCAATCGCCGTCTTCGTCATCTGCTTGCGATACATGCCGGCCAGAACCCCCCGCAACAGCTTGCGCCGCAGTTGAAACACCC
>CAZUXX010000392.1:0-4389 GCA_964624215.1 uncultured Planctomycetaceae bacterium | reverse complement strand
TCTCTCGTCCCGGCACCACCGTTGCCCTCACCTTCGCAGACAGGCCGGGCGACACCCTCGCCCCACAATGCTCCGTCTCCCCGCGGAGGTCGCGTCGATTGGCCGCACGCACCCACGACCGGTAAACTCTCCTCCGTTCATGCACCCGCCGGATTCGAGAGACTGCCGATGCAACGCCCCCAATCCCGCCGGACATTCCTCGCCTCGGCCACTCTGGCTGTGACCAGCGCCCCCCTGCTCACCTCACTCGACGCCGCAGAGTCGACTCCCGCTGACAAACCCGGCTGGATCGACGCCCACGCCCACATCTGGACCACAGACCTCGACACCTTCCCCCTCGCCAACGGTCAGACGGTCGACGACCTCAAACCCCGCGAGTTCACCGCCGATCAGTTGATCAGACACGGGGCCGAATTCGGTGTGTCACGCTTCGTGCTGATTCAGCACAAGCCCTATCACGGAATCGACAACTCCTACATCCTTTGGGCGATCAGAAACCATCCCGGCGTCTTCTCCGGCGTGGCCTGTATCAACGAGATGCAGAGTCCTGGCCGCATCATGCGCGAACTGGGAGCCCAGGGCATTCACGGCTTCCGCATCCGTCCCGATGAAGGCGGAGCGGACCGCTGGCGCGACAGCCCCGGCATCCGCGAAATGTGGAAGACCGCCGCCCAAACCGGCATGGCCATCTGCCCGCTCATCGACCCCGGCGATCTCCCCGAGGTCGACTTCATGTGCAGCGAATATCCCGACACAACGGTCGTCGTCGACCACTTCGCACGCGTCGGCATCGACGGAACGATCCACCCCGATCAGCTCCGGGCCCTCACCCGCCTCGCCCGGCACCCGAACGCACACGTGAAGGTCTCTGCCTTCTACGCCCTCGGAAAAAAGCAGCCCCCCTATCACGACCTGGCCGACATGATCAAAGCCTGCTTGCAGGCCTTCGGCCCCTCACGTCTGATGTGGGCCACCGACTGCCCCTACCAGCTCGGCGGAAACAACAGCTACGCGGCCTCCTTCGAACTGATCCATTCCGGCCTCCCCTTCCTCACCGACGAAGACAAACGCTGGCTGCTGCGAGGTACCGCCGAAAAGGTCTACTTCTCGAAGTTGAACCTCTGAGGCCTCGCGCCCTCCGGCGAGCCGGCAGCGAGCAAAGCAGCCCTGCCCACGCTCAGTCCGGTCGCGGGACCATCCCTCACGAGGAACTCCCGCCTGACTCATCCACCCGTTCCAGAAGCGCATGGCAACCCGTCGTGTGGAAGCGGCCCCCCAGCCGCCTCCGGGGCAACGGCATTGCCCGGCACCGAACATCCTTTCGTGACTTCAATCTGTGAGCCTCTCCGTGATTGACGAATCTTTCATCTCCTACGTCGTCGCCGCACTGCATCAGGAGATGCCCCCCGTTCTTCGCTGGGCCGGAGCCATCGCTCGCCAGCTCCGTCAGCACAACGTCGCCCTCGAAGGGAAGTCCTCCGGCAGCAAGGAGACCGACGCCCTCACACTGGCCGACCTCACCGTTCAGGAACTCGTCGTCTCGGCCCTGCGCGACACCAGCCCCCTGTTTCGCCGCTGCCGCATTCAGGCGGAGGAAGAGAACGGCGATCTGCAGGTATTCTCTACCGACAGCCCCCTGACAATCGCCCTCGATCCGATTGACGGGACACGCGCCTTCCGCGACCACACGAACAACGGGTATGCAATCATGCTCCACGTTCGCGACGGGCAGAACGTGCATGGATCACTCGTCTACCTTCCCGAGACCGGTGCTCACGGAACATGGGTCGCCGTCGGGCAGGGAATCGTCCGCTGCGGAGACGACGACCCCTCCCGCCAGGCGTCCGACGTTCTTGCTGCCCTCCCTCCCATCCAGACAAGTGACCGGAAGCAGTCGCGACGCATCTATCTGATCGGGTTCCAGCAGCACGATCGCGCCCGCGCGCACGACGTCACCGCCGCCGGTCTCCAGGGCGTCGCTCCCGACGACATGCCCGGAAGCATCTATCCACTCCTGGCAACAGGCGACTTCGCAGGCTCGCTGATTCACTCCCCCAACATCTACGACTTCCCGGTTTCGCTCCACATCGCACGCACATTCGGAGGAGACGCCGTCTGGTGCCACAATGGCGAGAGCGTCCACTTCGGCGATCTCTGGGTCGACGAACGCGCCGACATGCTTCGCCTCCCCGCCATCGTTGCCTGCGCCATCGACCCGGCGCACCTCGAAACCCTCACGAACCTCGCGAAGAACTGGAGCCGTCAGCGCTACGCCGACTGACCCCCACGAGATCCGAAGGCCTCCCCTTCGCGCCTCGCGCCCCAGACAGATTCCAGACGGGCTGTCGTCCTCGACAATTCCGAAAAACGGTGACGTTCTCGCACACCGTTTTCCACTTCCTGGAACTCCCCGGCCGGCTCGCATAGGCGACTGTCGATCTCTCTGCGTCAAAACGCTTTGCGCCGAATTACCGATCACATCTCGCCTTGATGAAGTCGACCGCGGTACTAGACTTCCGCCGACTCTCTGACCGCTTCTCCAGCGAACTGGGCTATCACGAGGCACGCGCTCGCGTGCTGCGGGATCGAAGCGGTCGCTTGTAAACGCGAAACAACACCGCAGCCAACTGCGCCAACGGTGCGCGCGTTCGTTCGTTTTCAGTTTTTGCTTTGGTGTGAGAAGAGACTGTATGCACTCGACGGTCGGAAAAAGGCGTGGCTTCACGCTGATCGAACTACTGGTGGTCATCGCGATCATCGCCATCCTTGTCGCCTTGCTGCTTCCGGCGGTCCAGCAGGTCCGCGAAGCCGCAAGAAAGAGCCAGTGTCAGGACCATCAGCACAACATCGCCATCGCTCTGCATGGCTACGAGGGGAGCTTCAGGATGCTCCCCAAGGCGCATTACAAGATCCAGGACAACCCCAACGGCTGGCACGGCCATGGCTGGGTGGTTTCGGTGCTTCCCTACCTGGAGCAGAAACCCCTCTTCGACATGTGGAACTTCAATTACACATTCGATGCCGGACAGAACACGCAGGCCCGCCGGACCAGGCTCAACATCATGCGTTGTCCCTCCGACACCGACTTCCCGGGATCGGAGCCCGGCACGAACTACGTCGGCTCCGCCGGGTCCACAGTGACTCTCTGGATGGAAGACGTTTCCAACGGCGGCAACGGCTGGTTCAACCGGCATCGGGAAGTCGCCTTCCAGGATGTTACCGACGGAACATCGAACGTCGTTCTGTTGGGCGAAATCCTCACCGGCGACAACTCACAGTCCATCACCAGCGATACCGACATCGTCCGCATTGGCAGCCTCGCCTCCTTTGCCGACAACAAGTTCCCGACGCAAAGCGAGCTGGAAACCGCCGGCATCTCGTGTGACGGGGCCGATCCTCAGGAGGAACCTTCCCGAAGCCGCTGCGGCAGTGACTGGTCTGCTCCCTACCCCTACCAGACGGTGTTCAATACCGCCGCCCCGCCCAACTGGCGGCACCGCACCTGCGCCATGGGGACCACGTTCGGCGCCTGTGCCGACCGCAGTGGCATCTACCCGGCCCGCAGCCGTCATCCCGGGGGTGTCGTGGCCACCATGGGTGACGCCAAAGTCCGCTTCGTCAGCGAAAACGTCGACACCACGGTCTGGCAGCGCGCCGGTGCCCGCAACGACGGCTACCCCACCGGCGATTTCTGATCACTGATCCTCGACAGACCAGATGCAGCGTCGGGCCGTTCCCGCAGATCGGCCCGACGCGTTCACATCACTCACCGTCATCGGATGAGACGGTAGGAGAAACACTCCTCATGAAAGCATCGATTCCCGTCACCTTGCAGCGCGCCATCACCGCCGCGGCCATGGGTCTGCTCCTCGCCGGATGCGGCGGAACCGTTCAGCAGGAATACTCCGAACAAGAGATCCGCACGGTCACCGACATCGAGGCCGTTCGCGAATGGCTGGCCGGTGTCAGCGAGAGCGGGCAGCTCGATAGCGGCATGACCGTCATCGACGAGAAGATTGACACACTGGACGTCCCGAACAAGGACGCACTCGCTGAGGAAATGGACAAACTCTCCGACATGCGGAACCCCTCCCGGATCCGCACCCAGGCGAAAAAGATGCTCGAACTGCTCCCCGAGTCGTAGCCGCAGCGGAGCCCCCGGCTGCGTCTCGAGTACCGGAGCGTCACAGATCACCGAGCGTCGCGCGGGTCCCCCCGGGAACCGCCCGACGCTCGTTTCATTTCCATCCGCAATCCCGGCCGAAGCCGGCCCATCCTCGCTTCACAAACGACCCGGACGTCTCCCGGGCTCATCGCAACGTGAGACCGTCTTCAGAGGCGAACCGTTGACGCCTTTCGCCTCTCTCCCCTAGAACGCGCCACACGGTC
>CAZUXX010000391.1:1917-4409 GCA_964624215.1 uncultured Planctomycetaceae bacterium | reverse complement strand
GGCCGCCCGCGCGCGATCGATTGCCGTCACGAATACGCCGGAGGTCACCGACGACTGCGTGGCCGACATGGCGCTCGCCCTCTTCCTGGCCGTTGCCCGTAACGTGCTGCGCGGCGATCGATTCGTCAGGCAGGGGAAATGGTCGCAGGGCAGCTACCCCCTCGTCCGCAAAGTGGGCGGCCGCAAGCTCGGCATTCTCGGCATGGGGCAGATCGGCCGGACCATAGCAAAGCGAGCCAAGGCGTTCAACATGACCGTCGGCTATCACAACAGGAGGCCGCTGGAGAACGAGGAGCACACCCGGATCTACCGGAAGGTGGAGGCGGGGGCGCTGAAGGATCCAGCCGATCCGCTGGATGTATCGCTGGTGTCGATGACGGCCGCGGCGGTTGCGGAGAAGTACGACAATCAGGAGCGTCCCAGCTGGCGTGACCCGATCCGCTGGGCGGGGGTGAATAACCAGTACTTTGCGGCTCTGATGATTCCGGCGGAAAGTCAGCTCAAGAGCGGTTACTTCGAGGAGATCCTGCCGACGCGTGTGACGATCGCCGACGAGGCGGAGAAGACCCATGTGAGTCTGGTCTTCAAGAGCCAGACGCTGACGGTTCCGCCGGGCGAACAGGCTGCGGTCTCCCACGGTTACCAGTTGTATCTTGGCCCGAAGCGTCCGCAGCTACTGGAGGATTTCCAGGCGACGGACATTATGGATTTCGGATGGTTTGGTGGAATCAGCAAGGGGATGGTCTGGCTGCTGAACTTCTTCCATCACTGGCTGAAGATGCCCTACTGGCTGGCGATTATCGCGTTGACGGTGATTGTCCGCGGGTGCATGTTCCCCCTGTCGAAGAAGCAGGTGGCGAACGTGCAGAAGATGAAGGAGATCAATCCGAAGCTCCAGGAACTGAAGACGAAGTATGCGAACGACAAGGAAGCGCTGACTCGGGCACAACTCGAGCTGATGCGCAAGCACGGGTACAACCCGTTCTCGGGATGTCTGCCGATCTTTCTGCAGATGCCGATTTTCATCGGGCTGTACAACGGGCTGAATACGGCGATCGACCTGCGGCTGGCAACGTTTCTGTGGGCGGACAGTCTGGCTACTCCGGATCAGCTCTTTGGGTTCCCCTTCCGGGTGCCGTTTTTGGGGAACGAGTTTAATCTGCTGCCGATCATCACGGTCGTGCTGTTCGTCATCCAGCAGAAGCTGTTCACGCCTCCTCCGACGAACGAGGAGCAGGCGCTGCAGCAGAAGATGATGAACTTCATGATGATCTTCATCGGAGTGTTGTTTTATCACGTCCCGGCGGGTCTGTGTGTGTACTTCATTGCGTCAAGCCTGTGGGGGATCGCGGAGCGGAAGCTGCTTGACCGCCACAAGCTGGCCCTCGAGGCGAGCGGGGCACTAACCGTCACGAAGCGTTCGGACGAGGATGCGGGACCGCGTCCGCCGGGCTTCCTTGCGAAGCTGCTGGAAGCGGCTGACCAGGCGAAGAACGCCAGTGCGGGGAAGTCACCGCGGCCTCCCGGCCCGGAACGTGAACGGAAGAAGAACCGCAGCAAGCCGCGGCGTTAGATCGTTCGCGTCTCATGATGGCGGAGTCTGACACGGACGCGCGCACGGGCGCCGGACTCCCCGGTGACGTTATCCCCTGATGGACTCGCACTCGATGCGGATTGCAGTTGTCGGAGCCGGTGGTCAGCTCGGCAGCGAACTGGTTGCCCGGTTGGGTGAGCGGGCGATTCCCCTGGTGCGACGTGAGCTCGACATTTCTGACGCTGCTGCCTGTCGGAGGGTGATTGCGAGATCCTGGGCCGGGGCGGTCATCAACGCGGCGGCGTACAACCTGGTCGACAATGCGGAGGCGTCTCCGGAAGCGGCGTTCGCTGTCAACAGCATCGGTGCGGGTCACCTTGCCGCCGCGTGCCAGGCGGCCGGGGTTCCACTGGTTCATGTGAGCAGCGACTACGTGTTCGGAGCGGAAGAGTGTCGGACGACTCCCTACCGGGAGAGTGATCTGCCCGGGCCGGTCAATACGTACGGCGTGTCGAAGCTGGCCGGGGAGCACCTGGTCCGGCTGCATTGCCGCAAGCACTTTGTTGTCCGGACATGCGGGCTGTATGGCACGGCGGCGGGGACGAAGGGAAACTTTGTACGGACCGTGCTGCGACTGGCCGCGGAGCGTGAGCGGATCGAGATTGTCGATGACCAGCGGTGCACCCCCACGAATGTGAAGGATGTGGCCGGGGCGATTCTCGCGCTGCTCGAAAGCGATTCGTGGGGGTTGTATCACGTGACCAATGGCGGAGAGTGCACGTGGTACGAGTTTGCCCGCGCCGTGATTCGACTGAGCGGGCGAGAGTGCGAGGTTGTTCCGACGACGTCAGCGGAGTTTCGCCGGCCCGCTTCTCGACCGCGGTACAGTGTTCTGGATTGCAGCCGGCTGAGAGAAGAGACGGGGCATCACCTTCGGCCGTGGCAGGCGGCACTGGAA
>CAZUXX010000391.1:0-1907 GCA_964624215.1 uncultured Planctomycetaceae bacterium | reverse complement strand
CCAGTCTCCGCGGGATGCCTGAGGACGCCTCCGGCGAGCGCTTCGAGTTGCTTGTAGTGTCCGCCTTGAAGCGGTGCAGTTTGAGTGTCGTCGCCGGGTGCGCTTTGAGAACCTTCTGACTGGAACCGAGTCTTTCCTGATGCCCCCGGTCACGGCTGTGTCTCTGCGTTTCGAGAAACATCGCCATCTGCGCCGCGCCGCGGAGTTTGTTCGTGTCTACGATACGAAGCAGCGGGCCGGCGACCGGCACCTCCTGATTTTCGCCGCCCCCAATGACCTGGGCTGGACACGAATTGGCCTGAGCGTCTCACGCAAGCATGGCAATTCGGTCCGGCGTCAGCGGATCAAGCGGCTGTTGCGAGAGGCTTACCGGCTGGAGCAGCACTCGGTGCCGGAGGGTTGGGACTTCATCCTGATCCCGCGAGTCAACAGCGGGGCGGGACTGGAGGACTACAGAAGATCACTGTTGCGACTGACAGAGCGGCTCACGAAACCAACGAAGAATCGTTGATGGTCCCTGTTGTGCGGAGAGTTGAGTGCGCCGGTTGGGCACCATTCTGGTCGGGCTTCCCGCGATGCTGCTGATTGGAGGCGTGCGGCTGTATCAGCTGACGCTCAGCCGATGGCTCGGTTCGCAATGCCGGTTCACTCCGACGTGCAGCAACTACTTCATCGGCGCGGTTCGCAAGTACGGAGCGGTGCGGGGGAGTCTGAAAGGAGTGTGGCGGATCTGCCGCTGCCAGCCTTTCTGTCGGGGCGGTGAAGATCCGCCGTAGCGTGGTGGCTTCGCTGGCAGCGGGCAGCAACGCATGCATGGTTCTCGATTCGATCTCAATTCCGATGGAGTGCCGTTTCGCACTTCCGCGGTTGCGAGGCTTCTGCTTAAATCGAACTGAGAAGAGAAAAAACCGTTGAGTGTCTGGGCAAGGCAAATCCGATGATGCATTTTTCGTGCGACTCGTGCGGGCGGGCGATCCAGCGGGAGCGTTACGAGGTGCGGATCGAGATGGCGGAAGCATTCGATCCGGACGAGATCACCGAAGAGGATCTGGACGTCGACCACCTGCAGGCGATCGCCGAGTCACTCGAAGAGCTGGCCGATACCAGTGAGTTCGAGGTTGATCCGCATCGTCCGAAGCGACATCGCCTGGACCTGTGTCCGGCGTGCGCTGCGAGTTTTGCGCGAGATCCGCTGGGACATACCAGCCGCCGGCGTCTGAAGTTCAGCCAGAACTGAACCGCTTCCACAACCTCAACAGGTCCGCTGCCTGATGCGACCACGGAGAACCCGGCCGACACGACCGCTTCTCTTTTTTGTCGTTCTCGCCCTGCTGCTTGCGTCGCGTCTGTTCCGACCAGCCGAGGTTGGACGGACATACCCGGATGCTTCCCAGCTGCAACGTGTCGAACGGGTCGTCGACGGGGATACGCTGCTGCTGGAATCGCGTCACCGCGTGCGGCTGATTGGCGTCGATACCCCCGAGACCAAACACCCGGAGTTGCCTCCGGAGCCATTCGGTGAGGAGGCGTCGCAGTTTGTACGTGACCTCGTCGAAGGGAAATCGGTTCACCTCGAATACGACCGCGAACGGTTTGACCGCTACGATCGCGTACTGGCGTACGTCTACGTGGGAGATCTGCTGCTCAACGAAGAACTGATCCGCGAAGGACTCAGCCCGGCAGTGACGAAGTTCCCCTACCGCAGCGACATGCGGCAGCGATTCGTCAACGCCGAGAAGGAAGCGCAGCAGGCCCGCCGCGGTCTCTGGTCACTCACCTCTCCCCGTCCCTCCGGGACTTCGGGGCGGCGTATGAACGACGACTGACCCGCTGCCGCTGCAGGAGACGCCGCCAGTTCGCCAACCGGTCCTTGAAGTCAGTGTCCCCTCCGGGACTTCGGGGCGGCG
>CAZUXX010000390.1:2388-4414 GCA_964624215.1 uncultured Planctomycetaceae bacterium | reverse complement strand
GACGGAGAAGGCCGGAGATCGTCCGCAGGGTGGTCGATTTCCCCGCTCCGTTGGCGCCGATGAGGGTCACGATCTCCCCCTCGTTGACGTCCATGCTGATCCCGCGGACCGCGCGGATGGCCCCATAGCAGACATGCAGGTTGTCGAGTGTCAGCAGCGGCATGTCGAATTCGAAGCGAAATCCCGGAGAGGGATGCGATTAGCGGATGTGGAGAACAATGCACGTGACGTTGTCGCGGGAGCCCCCTTCGAGTGCAGCCGAGACGATGGCTTCGGCGGCGTTCTGGGGGTCGTCAATCGTCTGCAGCAGTTCCGCGAGAGATTCGTTGGTCAGCCCGTCGGTGACCCCATCGGTACACAGCACGAGCCGGTCACCGGCCTGGGGTTTGATCTCGCGGCACTCGGTCCCGGCGCTCCCCTCCTTGGTCCCCAGGTAGCGATAAAGGACGTTCTTGTAGCGATGGCCGGCGGCATCTTCCTGCGAGATGGTCCCGGCATCCACGAGCGCCTGCGTCAGGGAGTGATCTTTCGTGAGCTGTTCCAGTTGCCGGTTCCGCAAAAGGTAGACGCGGCTGTCGCCGACTCCGCCGACATAGAGGACACCGCCGGCGAAAACGGCCAGGGTGATCGTCGTGCCCATGTTCTTGTAACGGGCATCGAGTTCCCCCAGCGCCATGATTTCGGCATTGGCACTCGAGACCGCTTCGTCGATGGCCTCGCAGACATCTTTGCCTGTGGCAAAATCGACCAGACGTTCGAGGCGGTCGGAAATGATCTCGATCGCGAGCTCGCTCGCCTTTTCACCGGCAGATTGCCCCCCCATGCCGTCGGCGACGAGGAAGTACCGGTTCTCCCGGTCAGCCAGGCAGCGGTCTTCGTTATTGTCGCGGAAGTTTCCCACGACGCTGTGACAGCCCGACTGCAGAACGACACGTCCCATATGACCTTCCGAACAGAACCACTTCGCCAGATCCGCACTGCTTTTGGCAGGCCGCTGCCTGTCCCCGACTGGTGCAACGTACACCACACGCGGGAATCGTACCACGTTGTATCCCGTCCCGGGGAGTGGGAGTCGCAAGACTCGCGCGAATCGTACTGATCCGGAGTTTCACTCGGGGGACCGCTCCGGCACAATCAGAAGCTGTGATTGAACGCGGATCGGGAAACGGCCTCGCGGTGGGCGAGCGGCTGACGCCGTGTCGGCCCATGCACGCTCGCCTGATCGGGAAGGACGCCGACACCGGTGATCGCCCTTTCCCCGACAGGCATGTGGTGCGAACGGATCCGTTCCATCACGATCGCGGCTGAGAGACTCCCTTTTCAAGTGAGATGCACATCGCACAAACGTCCTGTTTTTCCCTTCAGTCTGAAAGGCAACACCATGACGCGTCGGATTCCAGCGACCGGCCTTGCAGGTCTTGTGAGCATGCTGCTGTTGAGCGGTGCTTTCGCAGCAGACGGGCCGACGATCACGCGCGATGTGGTCTATGGGCACAAGGACGGTCTGGCGATGACGTTCGACGTTATTGCACCGGAGCAGGCCAACGGAGCAGGGATTCTGTGGATCCAGAGCGGAGGCTGGTATTCGATTTACAACGAGCCGGAGAAGCTCCTGCCGGCGTGTCAGTTTCTGCTGAATGAAGGCTACACCGTGCTGATCGTGCGGCACGGGAGTTCCCCCCGCTACGCGGTTCCCGACGCGGTGGCCGATGTCCGGCGATGCGTCCGCTATGTGCGGCTGCATGGCGAGGAGTTCGGACTCGATCCCGAGCGGCTGGGCGCGTACGGCGGAAGTGCCGGCGGCCACCTCACACTGATGCTGGCACTGACGGGCGATGACGGGGACCCGAACCATGAGGACCCTGTGTTGCAAACGTCGAGCCGGATTGCCGCCGGAGTGTCGCTGTTTCCGCCGACTGACCTGCGTGGATGGACCACCGATCCACCCGCAGCAATCAAGGCACTGCCGCAATTGCAGCCGTCAATCGACTTTGACACGTCGCTTGAGGAAAGTGTTTCACCTGTG
>CAZUXX010000390.1:0-2378 GCA_964624215.1 uncultured Planctomycetaceae bacterium | reverse complement strand
GCGCACGTCACGCCCGATGATGCACCGGTGCTGATTATTCACGGGGATCAGGATCAGCTCGTACCGATTTCTCACAGCCACAACATCATGCCCCTGTTGGAGAAAGCGGGGGTCGAGAGTGAGCTGATTACAGTGGAGGGTGCCGGGCACGGATACTCCCGCGAGCAGAGCCAGACGATTGTCGTTCCGGCATTTCTGCGGTGGTTTGAAAAGCACCTGGCCGCGACGCCGTCAGAGTAGTGGCGGTGATTCTGTGTCTTCGGGATTCCGCGGGGGGCTGAGCAGGGGAAAAAGAGCCGTGTGAGCCCCCCGGGTGCTTTGTCGCGCGGGGGCCTGCAGGCTACGATGCCCGGCACGCCCTGACGCCCTTTCGGGTGTGCCGGAACTCCGGGACGCTGGTTCCCGGTGACATCCCCGGGGAATGGACGAATCCTGTGCCGCGTGAGCGATCGCTGCTGTCGCGCTTCTCGCGCTCCTGAACTGACGGACTGGAATGAGTCATATTCTGTTGACCGGTGCGACCGGACTGCTTGGTCGTTACCTGATGCGCGATCTGTTGCTGGCGGACCGGCCTCTGGCAGTTCTGGTGCGACGCAGTCGCAAACAGGATCCGTATCAGCGCATTGAAGCGGCAATGCGGTCGTGGGAGGAAGTTCTCGATCGTCCGATGCCTCGGCCGCGGGTGCTCGCGGGAGACATTTCCAGTTCAGACTTCGGGTTGTCGGACGAAGACCGGGAGTGGGCGCAGAGCAACTGTTCGTCGCTTTTGCACAATGCCGCAAGCCTGTCGTTCGTAAGCACGGGCCGCAACTCGGAGCCCTGGCGAACGAATGTCGACGGGACGCGGCACGTCCTCGATTTCTGTGAAGCGGCCGGGATCCGGACATTCTTTCATGTCTCAACGGCGTACGTGTGCGGCAAGCGGCGGGGACTGATTCGCGAGGACGAACTGAACCTCGGGCAGGAGTACGCGAACCCCTACGAGGAGAGCAAAGTCGAGTCGGAAGAAATGGTGCGCAAGGCCGGTTTCGACTCACTGACGGTGTTCCGGCCGGCGATCATCATCGGTGACAGTCGCACAGGCATCTCGTTCACGTACCACAACTACTACTGGATGCTGCAGCTGGCACACACGCTGGCGCGGCAGTCCGACCAGGAAATGGCGGGGCGGCTGCGGTCGGATGCAGTGCAGTTCAACGTCGACGGCACCGAACGGAAGAACTTCGTGCCCGTCGACTGGGTCGCCGAGGCAATGACGCGGATCATTCTGGATCCGAAGCTGCACGGGAAGACGTATCATCTGACACCGCGGCTTCCGGTCACGATGCGTCTGGTCCGCGACATCATGGAAGAGGTGATTGGCATCTTCGGGATCGGCTTCTACGGTGCCGGGGAGCGTCGCGAGGCAGAGACCGAGGCCGAAGAGCTGTTTCACGAGCACATGGAGGTCTACAAGTCGTACTGGAACGACGATCCGGAATTCGACGCAAGCAACACAGAGGCGGCACTGCCGGGCTTTCCGTGCCCGCATGTCGATCGGGACATGCTGCGGCGGCTCTCGCGGGTGGCGATCGACAACCGGTTCAACTGGAAGGATCCGGTTGTAGAGTGAGTCCCGGGCGGGGTCGGCCCCGGTCCTGACTGTGTGAACTTTTCGGGCAAATCATTGACTTCGCCGCCCGGCTTGCGCAGCATAGAGTCACACACCTATTGCTTTTCGCCACGGGGGCTGGCGTCATTTCCTGCGATCGTCCGGATCGCGGCTGATGTTCATCCAGGCGAAAACCGCGTCCTCAACTCTTGTGTCCGACAGCCCGTGGAGGGTGGCTGTCAACACCCCCTGCCGTCGGCAGACCCTGAATTGTCACCGTTCCTGCGGTCCCACCTGCACTTCACAAAGCGGTTCGCCATTCCGTGCGTCGGCGAGTGAGTGCCTTTCCTTTAACACTTCCATGACATCGTCGCCCCCTCCCGTCGTCGGGATTGTCGGTGCCATTGGCGCCGGCAAAAGCACGGTCGCCCGCGAGATCGCCGGGCGATGTGGCGGCGTTGTTCTCGATGCGGACCGTATCGGGCACGAGGTTCTCGAACGCCAGTCGGTGCGCGAACAATTGCGTGCGGCCTTTGGCCCCGACGTCTTGGACCAGTCAGGGCGGGTCAATCGTCGCCACTTGGCCGGACTCGTGTTCGGGAACGAACCGCAACAGGTCGAAGGTCGGAAGCGACTCGAGGCGATCGTTCATCCGGAGATCCGCAGCGACCTGCGGCGCAAGATCGGACGCGTGCGCAGCGAGCCGGGGGTCCGACTGGTTCTGCTGGATGCGGCGGTCATGCTCGAAGCAGGATGGAGCGACGTGTGCGATGTGATTGTGTACGTC
>CAZUXX010000389.1:0-4422 GCA_964624215.1 uncultured Planctomycetaceae bacterium | reverse complement strand
ACACTGATTGCCTCGCTGACGATCTTCCTCACCAGCCCGGACCGATCGTTGGCCGGCATGACGACCGCCGACGGGCGACACCCCATCGACCGCATCGAAGTCACCGTCGTCTATTTCGTCCCCCGCGACCGTGTCCCGCTTCCCGACTGGCGGGATCGTGTCGACTACTTCTGCCGCCGGATCGAGGCGTTTCATCAGCGGGAATTCGGGGATCAGTCCACACTCACCACCCGCGTGCTCGAAGAACCGTTCGTCTCCGATCAGACGACTGCCCGCCTGAGGGCCAACGACGGGTCCGGCGATGGAGTCTTCTTCCGCACACTCCGCGAAGTCGATCGCCGGCTCGAGTTCGCCACAGGGGAACGTACGGCGTACCCGATCCTGCTGGTCCTCAGTGAAATCAACCGCCTCCCCCTCGACGACTTCTATCGCGTGCGGCCAACAGCAGAGGGGCTCGAATTCGAAGGCTATTACTCTCGCTCGGAACACTTTCCCGGTGCCGCCTCGGGAGGAGCACGCGCCACCTACCTCGCCGATCCCGGCAAAGGTTGGGGACTGGTCAGCGCCGATGGCTGGCGGATTCCCTACCGCGGCTCCGATTGCGTCGTCTATCACGAGGGAGTCGGCCACACCGTCGGCCTCGGACATCCCCAGCCCGGCAACGAATCCGTCATGAGCCTGGGGCAATACCACGGCTGGATCAGCGAGTCCTTTGTCGACCCTGCCCAGAAGGCCGAACTGAACTGGAGGCCCCCCGAAACTCCTGACGATCGCGAGGGGAACCTCTTCGACGCGTTCCGCGCCATCCCGTCCCCCAAAGTCCCCCGACCAGGCCAGCCCGTCACCCTCGCGCTCGACTGGCCGCGCGACGCTCGCCTCGCATCGCTCCGCCTTCGCTACCAGACGTCCGTTTACGGACCGTGGATCGACGTCGCCGTCCCCCAGACCGGCTCACCGCCGGAGTCGATCTCGCTTGGAGCCTTCGATCGACCGACCCCGATCAGCTACCGCATCGACGCAGAGCTGCAGGACGGACAGTCAGCCGAGATCTGGGGCTACCTGCAGGTGCGCTCCGATCCCGGCTCTCCCGTCCTCCCGTTACAGCCACTGGTCGATCTCCTGTCGGATTCGACGACCGGTTCTCCCTCCCTCACTCTCCCGCCGGTCAGCCGGGAGGTCGATCTGCTCGCGGAGATCGATCCTCGACGCGATCAGGTGACGGGCCAGTGGACCCGCGACGACAGCCGGCTCATCGCACCCAAACAGTTCGGGGCACGTCTCGAATTGCCGGGGGACATCCCGCCCGCGTACCAGCTCACCATCATCGCCGAACCGCTCGACGAACCCGACGCACTGATCATCGGCCACATTCTCGGGAACAGTCGTTTCCTGACTCTCCTGAACTACACACCCGGCCCCGTCGACCGGGCTCTGTCAGCCATCGAAAACGTCGATGGCCGAAACGTGGGCAACGAAACCACCATCGAACAACCTTTGCTGAAGACCGGGCGGCTCTCGCACATCGTCTGCACCATTCGCAATCAGTCAGTCGTCGTCGACGTCGATGGCCGACGAGTCTTCGACTGGTCCGGCGAGCCCTCGCGCCTGAGCCTGTCAGACTACTGGAAGACTCCCAACGACCGACTGTTCATCGGCGCTTACAACTGCGGCTACCGCTTCCACCGCATCACACTTCTCCCCCTCGACTGACACACGGGCTGGCAACGCCTACCGCTTTCCCCCCTGCGATCCGACGCCTATCATCGGGCAGCACAGTCAAGGTGTGCGACTGACTCGTACTCAACCGGGAAGTCCTGATAATCAAGCTTCGCTGCTGGCTCTGTGTCGCGGTCTCCGCATTCCTGCTCATGTCGCTGACCGGAATCGTCCGGGGAGAGGAACAGACATTGCGGATCTACATCGGCACCTACACCCGTAACAGCGACAGCGAAGGCATCTACACCGCCAGACTGAATCTGCAGTCAGGTGAGCTCACCGACCTGAAGCTCGCCGCCAAAACCGAGAACCCGTCTTTCCTCGCCCTCTCGCCCGATGGCAAGTCGCTGTACGCCGTGAGTGAAATCTCCGCCCACGGCGGCCAACCGACCGGTGGCGTGACGTCCTTCTCGGTCGCCGCGGACGGTTCCCTCTCGCCACTCAATTCGCAACCCTCCGGAGGAGCCGGTCCCTGTCACCTGATCACCGACACACAGGGGAAGAACGTGCTCGTCGCCAACTATGGCGGGGGGAGCATCGCCGTCATCCCCATCGGTGCGGGCGGCCAGCTCGAAAGCCCCTCCACCGTCATCCAGCACGAGGGCAGCAGCGTTAACGAGCAGCGGCAAAAGGCTCCGCACGCCCACTCGATCAACCTCGACCCCGACGGCCGCTTCGCATTCGTCGCCGACCTTGGCACCGACAAGGTCAACGTCTACGCCTTCGACCCGGCCGCGGGATCGCTCAAACCGGCCGATCCCCCAGCGGCTTCCGTCGAACCGGGTGCCGGACCGCGACACTTCACCTTCCATCCCTCCGGCAAGTTCGCCTGGGTCATCAACGAACTTGACTCGACCATCACCGGCTTCACCTGTGCCGACGGAAAGCTCACCCCGGCGCAGACCGTCACCACGCTGCCCCCCGGCTTCGGCGGCGATAACACGACCGCCGACATCCACGTCCATCCCTCGGGAAAATTCCTCTACGGATCGAATCGCGGACACGACAGCATCGCCGTCTACGAGATCGATCAGGAGTCCGGCAAACTGACCTACGTCCAGCATCAGGCAACGCTCGGCAAAACACTCCGGAACTTCGCGATCGACCCCTCCGGGACATTCCTGCTCGCCGAGAACCAGCAGAGCAACGACATCTACACCTTCCGCATCGACCCGCACACCGGCAAGCTGAGCTGGACCGGGCACAAACTCGATGTGCCGCGACCGGTCTGCATTGTGTTTGCTTCGAACAACTGAACATCGTTCAGCAAACGTCGCATCGCTGGCGGGCTCTCCGTCAGCGATGCATGCACGCCGTCACCCAATCGCCGTCCGGTATCTCCTGAAAGAATCAGGAAGAGCGCATGCCGAGTTCCGATCCGGTAGCCATCGCGATCGATGTCGGAACGACCAGCACATCGGCGATCGCCATCGACGCGAATCGCCGCGTCGTCGCAACTGCCTCACGTTCTCACGCGGCGCAGGTTCCGAACCTGCCTGACGGAGTTGCAGAGCAGAATCCGCAGCGGTTGCGATCCGCCGCCTGCAGCGTCCTGAGGGAGATTGCAACTGCTGTCGGCGACCGGGCCGCCTGCCTGGGGCTGACCGGCCAGATGCACGGCGTCCTCCTGTGCAACGACCAACTGCAACCGGTCTCGAACCTCATCACCTGGCAGGACCGTCGCGCGCTGCGTCCTCATCCTGTCTCGGGCAAACCGCTCCTCGAAGAACTCCACTCGCGCATCGCGCCCGAGGCAGAGCAGGGGACAGGATGCCGACTGTCTCCCGGATATCTCGGCACGACTCTGTACGCGCTCCACGAGACAACCGGACTCCCCGCTAATACGACCCGCGCCACCCTCATCATCGACTGGCTGGCTGCGACCTTCACCGGCGGACCACTCGTCACCGATCGCTCCAATGCCGCCTCAACCGGGCTCTACGATCTGCAGGCCGATTCCTGGTCGACGCAACTGCTCGCAGCCGCACACGTCCCCCGACGACTGCTGCCGGACGTCCACCCGGGCGGCGGGATCATCGGGCGGCTCACTCCGGACGCCGCACACGAAACAGGCCTTCCACCCGGATTGCCAGTGTGCAACGCCATTGGCGACCACCAGGCGGCAGTGCTCGGCAGCCTCGCCGAACACGCGCACACGGTCCAGGTCAACATCGGCACCGGCGGACAGATCTGCTGGGCGATCGATCACTTCGACCGTGTCGACGGACTCGATACCCGCTACCTCACCGACAACCGCTACCTGCTTGTCGGCGCCGGCCTCGCTGGCGGAGACGCCTACGCGTGGGTCGCCCGGACCCTCCAGACCTGGCTCCGCGAATGCGGTACGGACCTCGACATCGAACAGGTTTACATCCGGCTCAATCGCGCCGTCGCTGCCGCATCACCGACCGGCACACTCACCTGCGAACCCTTCTTCCGCGGGACCCGCCGCACTCCGGACGCCACCGGAACATTCCGCGGTGTCACCGACGACAACTTCACTCCGGGAAGCGTCGGCCGCGCCGTCCTGCACGGCATCGCCCGCGCGCTCTGCGACTGCCTCGAACTGGCCGGCCCCCTCGCTCCGCCGTCCATCACGACTCTGATCGCGACCGGCAACGCCGTTCGGAAGAATCCATTCCTCGTCGCAGCCCTCGAAGACGTCTTCGGTCTCCCGGTCACCACGCCCGACCATGTGGAAGAAGC
>CAZUXX010000388.1:0-4429 GCA_964624215.1 uncultured Planctomycetaceae bacterium | reverse complement strand
AGACCCGCCGGTTCGAATCACTCGCGCGGGCCATCATCGCTCAGCAGGTGTCGACCGCCGCCGCCCGCAGCATCTGGGGCAAACTCCTGACGCGACTGCCAAACGGCCGGGTCACCGCCGAAACGCTGCGCGAAGTGCCCGACGAAGATCTCCGCTCAGCAGGCATCTCACCCCAGAAGCTCGTGTACCTCAGGGACCTGCAGGAGCGCTCCCTCAGCGGCCAGTCGCGGCTGGCAAGCCTGCATCGCTACAGCGACGAAGAAGTCATCGCGCGATTGACCCGGATCAAGGGAATCGGCGTCTGGACAGCCCAGATGTTCCTCATGTTCTCGCTGGGTCGCCTCGATGTACTCCCCCACCACGACCTGGGCATCCGTAGCGCTATCCGCCGGCTGTACGCACTCGACGAACTCCCCGACCGGGAACGCACAGAACTCATCTCCACACCGTGGAGACCGTTCGCTACTGTCGCCTGCTGGTACCTCTGGCGCAGTAGCGAACTCGAAACCGCGACGCGTACGGCGAAAGCATAAGGTCCACCGCACGGCCACCGCTTCCTAGGTGGTCGCGCTCTCCGTGGCGGTCCCGCTCATCCGCTTCATCAGCTCCCGGGCCCGTGTCAGCGTGGGGCCTATCGAATTCTCCGGAACGGCCAGCTCTTCGCTGATCTCCCGGTACGAACGGTTGTGGAGGTGAAACAGCTCCACCACCCGAGCATCCTTCGCCGGAAGGCGTCCCAGCAGCCGCCGGACTTCCTCCGCATCCTCAATCTCGCTCGTATGGTCCCGACCGTCATTCTGCGACGGGGCCACTGCCTGGTGGGCAACCACATGCCCCAGAGCTTCCGCTTTGCGCCGCCGGGCAATCTCCTTGACAACGATCCGCCGCGCCACAACGGTCAGATACGTCGACAGCGCACATTCCCCCCGAAAGCGTCGCAGGATGGCAAAGTCGTCCCGCAGCAGGGCGACAAAGACTTCAGAGCACAGATCGTCGACATCATCGCTGCTCAAGGGAACACTTCGCGCATGAGCCGTGTGTCGAATGACATGCACGATCACGCCAATAAAGCGGTCCACAAAGTCTTCCCACGCTCCGGGAGCGCGGCTCAGACATTGCTTGTACAGCCGACGATCAATCTCGGTTAGCGCCACCGGACACCTGCCTGGAGTCTGTCACGTGCCTCCCGCGGACCGAGTCTTGCCGCGAGCGACAACCTCCCTGCCCCCGGAGGGTCTGGAGTCACCGCAGCTAACACGAAAATCTTATGCCGGGCCACCGAATGCGGCAACACGTCTGCCGCGAAATGACATCCCGCCCCGCCGTTCACGCCGATCGCGCCCCTCCACCCACTACCAGCGCAACACTTGAACACGCCTGACAGACCCTCAGGCAACCACTTCGCTCGTGCACAGCACCAAAGCACGCCTTGCTCGGCAGGCTTCGAACCGGACGATCCCGACCGCACTGGCGGCGTCCCCTGCGACGCTGAAGGCCAGCAGACGTCCAGACGCCGCCACAAAGCCTGGAACAGGCTAGACGCCGGCCGCAACGGCTTCTGCCGAAACGTTCAGCAGATCACGCAGTGCATCGACGCGGTCGGTCGCTTCCCAGGTGAAGTCGGCATCTTCACGCCCGAAGTGTCCTCCTGCAGCGGTCTTGCGGAAGATCGGACGTGTCAGCTTCAGATGCTCGATGATCCCTTTCGGTCGAAGCGGGAACACTTCGCGAATCGCCGTCGCCAGCTTGTCTTCGTCGACCTTGGATGTGCCACGGGTATCGACGCTCACGCTCACCGGATCTGCCACGCCAATGGCGTAGGCGAGTTGCACCTCGCACTCCCGAGCGAGTCCCGCTGCGACGACATTCTTGGCAACGTAGCGGGCCATGTAGGCGGCTGAGCGGTCCACCTTGGTGGCATCCTTCCCGCTGAACGCGCCGCCCCCGTGACGTCCCCAGCCACCGTAGGTATCCACAATGATCTTCCGACCGGTCAGTCCGCAGTCACCGTGGGGTCCGCCGATGACGAAGCGACCCGTCGGATTGATATGAAACTGCGTCTCGTCCGTCAGCAGTTCTTCCGGAATCACATCGCCGACAATCGTCTTGGTGATGAAGTCGTGAATCTCCGGCTGCTCGACACTCTCCGCGTGCTGCGTCGAGACAACAACCGCCGAAATCCCTACCGGCTCTCCGTTCACATACTTCACCGAGACCTGGCTCTTGCTGTCGGGACGGAGCCAGTCGACTTCAGCATCCCGCCGGGCCTTCGTCAGCCGGTTGAGAATCCGATGCGACAGGGCGATCGGCAGCGGCATCAGCTCCGGAGTCTGGTCGCAGGCGTAGCCGAACATCAGCCCCTGGTCACCTGCTCCCTCGCGATCAACGCCCTGCGCGATATCCCGACTCTGGGAGTGCAGACGCACATTGATCGTGCACGTATCCGCGTTGAAACCAATGTCGTCGCTCGTGTACCCGATATCCCGGATGACGTCCCGGGCCACCCGTTCGTAATCGACATCCGCTTCCGCCGAAATCTCTCCGGCAAGCACGACGTAATCGGTCGTGCACAGCGTCTCGCACGCCACGCGGGCGCGGGGATCCTGTTCGAGCAGTGCATCGAGAATGCCGTCGGAAACCTGATCAGACACCTTGTCCGGGTGTCCGCTACTGACGGATTCACTCGTGAAGATAAAGCTCGACATCCAGACGCAACCTTTCGACGTAACCGTGCTGTGATCGGGAGGACCGACAAGACCCCGCGCGCACCAGACAAAGAAGAGAAAGCCAGCCGCATTCGCGAACTGGATCATAGGCCCACGCCATGCTGTTCTCAACCACTTTCACAGCGTCCGCACACCTCAGCTTGACCTGAGCATGCCCGCCGGACAGAGTTCCTGGCGACACAGCGTTGTGAGGCCACGGTCCGCGATGAGCGTCGCAAACGGTGCATGCGCGCGGCGGCATTCACGGATCAATCCCTCCTGCAGCCGCGCCAGCCGCTCCTTGTAGCTCGCAATCGCACTGCGATTGAGCATCAGGTCGGTATGCAGGTCCGACTCGATGTCGATCACGCGGCGACCTCCCATCTCCGTCGGGCTCGCTTCCCATCCCGAGAGGATCTGGATCACCCACAGCACTCCCGCTCCGCCGGCCAGCCGGCGAATCACCGCGCCCGGGTCATGCGGATACAGAAAATCACTGATCACAATCCGCACACTCTGCGACTTCAGCGGCAACATCCCGGCAGCGAGCAGCTCCGGCAGCGGCGTCACCGCATCGAACGGAATCGCAGCCAGACTGTCGAGCACTTCAAGCGACTGCGCCTGCAGCGGCCGGTCATCATTGAGCAGGTAGAACGCCGGGCGCGCTCCCAGCCGCCCGCAAAGCTGAACAAGCAGCGACGCGAGCTGCTTGGCAACCCGCTCCTTCAGACCGTCCCCCGTCGTCATCGACCGGGTCGCATCGAGATAAATCTCGGTCCGGGGACTGATCTCCTCCCGGTACAAACGAACCATCAGAGTGTCCGACCGGGCATACGTCGACCAGTCGAGATGGCGGATGTCATCCCCCGGCAGGTACTCGCGGTACTCCTGAAACTCGAGCGAACTGCCGGTCCCTCGTCCCATCAACTCACCCGAGCGACCCACCACCGGAATCCGTGGCAGCCCCAACTGGTACTGACCGAGCGCGTGCTGGACTTCCGGATCAAACCGCATCGGATCATCACAATGGGGAATTGGTACCGCGGCCCACATTACCCGGTCAGCAAGGTCGTATTCCACCACAGAGCACGTGCCCGGGTCCAACACCCGAATCCCGGTCACACGCCCGCTCGAAAAACTGAGACAAAAACCTTTCGACATGAATGCGAACGTGCGTACACTATTCCAGTGTTCGCGGTTTTGACGGTTCTCGGCCGGCCGACCGTGAGGGAGAGCAACCTATGCAACTGGTGACCATTCCTGCCGTGGGGATCGGGGCGGTCTGCGATGAAGTCGTGCGGGAACTCCTCGCTCACTGCAGCGTGCTGGCTCCCCCGGTCGACGCGTTTGCCGTGGCCGATCAACTCGATCTGCCCGTGATGTTCGACGAGCACCAGACCGGCCGCGCCCGACTGAAGCGGATCGGCGGACGCGGCGCTATCTTCATTCGCCCTGACGAACGCCCCGAACGCATGCAGTGGGCCGTCGCTCACGAAATCGGGAGTCTGTTGCCTGGCAGGTCTGCGAACGGGTCGGAATCGACCTGCTGCTGATGGACGACGTCCGCCAGAACTCCCAGCGCGAACGGATCGCCAACGAGTTTGCCGGCCGGCTGCTCTTACCTACCGACTGGCTGTTGCACGAAGCCCGCAGTTGCGACTGGGACGTCCCCACGTTGAAGGAATCCTTCTGTTCGGCCAGCCACGAACTGATCCTGACAGGTC
>CAZUXX010000387.1:0-4433 GCA_964624215.1 uncultured Planctomycetaceae bacterium | reverse complement strand
ACCTGCCGGCGGTCCGGGAATTGCGTCGCCGGGGGATTGTGAAGCCGGCCGGGCTGCTTCCCCGCTTCTGGCGGGATCCTGACTTTCAATCCCGGATCGAAGCTTGCCGGCAGGTCAGCATTCCTGAACTCCTGAGGCCCTCATCATGCGGATCGGATTCGTCGTCAACGACGTGAAAACCGAGCAGCCGGTGTATACGACCACGCGGCTGGCCATGGCCGCTGCCAATCTGGGACACGACTGCCTCCTGCTCGGTGTCAGCGACTTCGTCTATGCGCCCGACGGCTCGATTCTTGCCCACGCCCGCACGATTTCGGGAAATGGTCATGAATCACTCGAAGACTTCCTGGAAACGGTTCAGAACACCGAGCCGGTCATCAGCGCCATCGACCAGCTCGATGTGCTGATGCTTCGCAACGATCCGGCTGACGATGCCATCGAACGTCCCTGGGCACAGACCAGCGGAATTCTGTTCGGACAACTCGCCGCTGCCCGGGGAGTCGTCGTCGTCAACGATCCCGGCAATCTGGCCAATGCCATCAACAAGACGTACTTCCAGCATTTCCCCGAGCAGGTTCGTCCCAAAACACTGATCTCGCGGGACGTCAAGGAGATCAAGGAGTTCATCGCCGGGCAGCAGGACAAGGCCGTCATCAAACCGTTGCAGGGGTCCGGAGGCCAGGGAGTCTTCGTCATTGACGAAGACGAGACTGCGAACGTCAACCAGATGATCGAGGCGGTCATCCGCGATGGTTACTGCATCGTGCAGGAGTATCTGCCGGCGGCGGCGGAGGGGGACGTGCGGCTGTTTGTGATGAACGGCCGCGCCCTGTGGCACGATGGGCAGTACGCCGCGTTCCGCCGAGTCAACAAGACGGGTGATGCCCGCAGCAACATGCACTCCGGGGGAGAAAGCGTCGCGGCCGAAGTCACCAGCCAGATGCTCGAACTGGTCGAGATTGTGCGACCGAAACTCGTCCGTGACGGCATGTTTCTGGTCGGCCTCGACATCGTCGAGGACAAGCTCATGGAGATCAACGTCTTCAGCCCCGGCGGACTGGGCAGCAGTGAGCGGCACACCGGCGTCAACTTCGCGGAAGTCGTCATCCACGACCTGGAGCGGAAGGTCCGGTATCGCACCCTGTACGGCGGAACCCTCCGCAATGTCGATCTCGCTACTTTGTAAGGGCTGCCCCAAGACAATCAGAAGAAAGCCGCCACTGAGACACCACCCTCGCCGGATCCCCGCTAGCGGCCTTTCCCGAGAAACGTCTTGATGGAATCGTAGATCCCGGCCTTGCTGGGGATCTCGCTGAGCACGAGATTGTCGTAGTCGTCGCCCAGACGGCGCAGCTCCCGAATGAAATCACCCGAGCCATACGGACTGTGAACCTGCCCGTAGCAGAACAGGTTGCACACCGGCAGCAGTCCTTCGACGAGGGTCTTCAGACAACTGCGATTGTCTTCTCCCCAGTTGTCTCCGTCAGAA
This sequence comes from uncultured Planctomycetaceae bacterium, assembly GCA_964624215.1. Lineage (GTDB taxonomy): Bacteria > Planctomycetota > Planctomycetia > Planctomycetales > Planctomycetaceae > CAZUXX01. Next base: position 2,944 of record CAZUXX010000387.1, on the reverse strand, counting down.
AACTGGAAGCAGTAGATATTCCAGTCGGACGGCGGAAAGTCACGATCGATGATCGACGCGGCCTTCGTATAGGCAGAGGAGATTCGCGTCCCACCGGCCTCGCGGACCCGATAGAACGTCTCTTCATCCACTTCGTGCGCGACAGCGTCGTGGACGATGTACCGTCGTTCGATGCCGTGATACTGGCTCTTCAGCCAGGTGTCGATCCAGAAGGCTTCGATCCGCACGATCTCCTTCTGGTCGTCGGTCATCGAACCCGAGACATCCATCATGTAGATGATCGCCGCATTCGCCTGCGGTTCCTCGATGGTCCGCCAGCTGCGGAACCGTTCGTCGTCCGCATTCGGAATCACGACCGGCTTGTGGGAATTGTACTCCCCCGAGGCGATCTGCCGCTTGAGTGCCTCCTTGTAGGTTCGTTTGAAGTGCCTCAGAGAGTTCGGCCCGTGCCGGCCGATCGTCGTGTAGCGATCTTTCTTCGAGCGGATGGCGTCCTTCCCTTTGGGGACAATGTTCGGCAACTCGAGCTCGTCAGCCAGCATCTGGGCAAGTTCTTCGAACGTCACCTCCACTTCGCGAATGTGGCCGCCCGGTTCGCTGCCGGCCTGGCCCGTCCCGTCACCATCGTCCGGTCCGCGACCGATCGGCTGGCCGATCTCACCGTCCCCCTGCCCGGTCCCTCCTGAGCCCTTCTGACCGTGACGGAAGTGCGGGATCTCGATGTTCGGGACCGGGATCGAGACGGTCTCCCGTCCCTTGCGGCCGATCATCTCACCGTGGTTGATGTACCGCTTGAGATCCTTGCGGATCTTCCCCCGCACGATCTCGTTGAAGCGTTTCAGATCTCGATCAATGGAACGTGGCATGCCCCAATTCTACCCCACCGGGAGCAAATCTGTCGTTGTCATTTTAGACGTGCCACTTCCCGGGCCAGGTTCTCGACGCAGTTGGCAGTCCCCAATCACGCCCCCGAACTCACAGATCGCGAGGGCCGGTCAAACTCGATAAGATCGCCGTTACAACAAGACGTTCCATCGCGAGACCTGCAAGGGGGGTGGCCATGCTCAGTCGGTTGGTGCTCGTGTCATGCGGCCTGGTGTTTCTGTGCGGCCACGTCGCGGCTGAGGAACCGGCACACCAGTTGGCTGCATTTCTCTCGCGGCCGGCCCTCGATTCCGGGACACCGCTCTCCCAGGTGCAGGAGTTTACGGAATCCCGCGTGCCGCGAGTCCCCGAGGTCTCCAGCATCGACGAGTGGGAGACGCTCGTGAGCGAGCTTCGCAGCCGCGTGCTCGATGAGGTCATCCTGCGCGGCAAGGCAGCCGAATGGGCCAGCCGTCCCACAAACGTCGAGTGGTTGGATGTGATCGAGGGAGGACCCGGCTACCGCATTCGCAAGTTGCGGTACGAAGCGGTCCCGGGAATGTGGGTCCCCGCACTGCTGTACGAGCCGACCGGGTTGTCCGGGCGAGTCCCCGTGGTGATGAACGTCAATGGACACGACGGCACCGGGAAGGCGGCCGACTACAAGCAGCTGCGATGTATCAACCAGGCCAAGCGGGGAATGCTGGCTCTGAATGTCGAATGGCTCGGCATGGGGCAGTTGCGATCGCCGGACTTTGCCCACTACCGCATGAACCAGCTCGATCTGTGCGGGACCAGCGGCATCGCACCCTTTTACCTGTCCCTCAAGCGGGGCCTCGACGTTCTGCTCGAGCACGAACATGCCGATCCCGAACGCGTGGCCGTCGCCGGGCTTTCAGGAGGAGGCTGGCAAACAATCTTCATCAGTGGTCTCGACCCGCGTGTGACACTCGCGAACCCCGTCGCCGGGTATTCGAGCTTTCGCACGCGTGCCCGCGTGCTGGCGGATCTGGGAGATTCCGAGCAGACCCCCTCCGATCTCGCCACTGTGCTCGACTACACACACCTGACGGCGATGCGGGCCCCGCATCCGACGTTGCTGACCAACAACGACCGAGACCGCTGCTGCTACAAGGCAGGAGATGCACTGCCACTGCTCCTGGAGGAATCCCGCCCGATCTACCGCCTCTACGACGCGAGTGACCGGTTGTGGGTTCATATCAACCATGTGCCCGGCAGCCACAACTTCGAACAGGACAACCGTGAAGCCTTGTACCGCGCTCTGTCGGCCTTCTTTTCGAGGGAGGAGCCTCTGCCCACGCGGGAGATCCTCAGCGAGAGGGAACTGAAGTCGGCCGAGGAGCTCGCGGTACCACTTCCCGAAGCGAACTCGGGGTTCAATACGCTCGCCAGACAAATGGCAACCAGCCTGCCGCGACCACTTCCCGCACCGGAGGCTGCACGCTCGCTGCTGCAGGAACTGGTGAAGGTGCGACATCTTGAGAAACCGCGACGCGACGCGATGCGACTCGGCCATTGGAACGACAGGCAGGTCAGCGGGGTGCAATTTGCCTTCGACGAGTGGATTGTCCCGGCGACGGTCATCGAGTCTTCGACATCCGAGCGAACGCTGATTGTGCTCAGCGACGGAGGACGCAGCAGTGTCGCTCCCTACATTGCCAACCGCGCCGCCAATTCCCGCGTCGTGGCCGTTGACCTGTTCTACTTCGGTGAGTCCCGCATCCCGTCGAGAGACTTCCTCTACGGGCTCCTTGTGGCTGCTGTGGGCGAGCGGCCTCTGGGAATTCAGGTCAGCCAGCTCCTTGCGATTGCGTCGAACTCCACAAACGGAAAACCCGTTGACGTGCTGGCGATCGGTCCGCGACAGAGCCTGATTGCGACCGTGGCAGCGGCTCTCCGCCCCGATGGGTTTCGTCGCATCGAACTGCACGGCAGCTACTCGTCACTCCGCGAGATTATCGACGAAAACCTTCAGGTCAGCGAAGCACCGGAGTTGTTCTGCTTTGGCCTTTTCGAACGGTTTGACATTCCACAGTTGAAGCAGCTGGCGGAAGGGGTT
>CAZUXX010000386.1:1071-4435 GCA_964624215.1 uncultured Planctomycetaceae bacterium | reverse complement strand
CACACTGCGGCAGCACTCCCTCACCCGTCTCGACGAGCGGTACGAGTCGCTGTCTGTGGAGATCGCGAGCGTCGAAGCGAGAATCGCCGAACTCTCAAAGCCGTACGTCAACGTGATGGTGATGCAGGACGTCCCGCAGATGCGGCAGACGTTCGTCCTCAGCCGGGGCGACTACGCGTCGCCGCTCGAGGATCGTCCGGTCGAGCCTGGGATCCCCGACGTCCTCGGACTCCCCCCGGAAGGAACCCCCCCGAACCGCCTCGGTCTGGCACTCTGGATCACCAGCCAGGACCACCCGCTCACCGCCCGCGTCGCGGTGAACCGGTACTGGGCGATGCTCTTCGGACGCGGCATCGTCGAAACCCTCGAAGACTTCGGCGCCCAGGGAGAATGGCCAACCCATCCCGACCTGCTCGACTGGCTCGCAGTCGACTTCGCACAAAGCGGCTGGGATATCAAACGGGCCATCAAACAGATGGTGATGTCCGCCACCTACCGCCAGTCATCACGCGTCACCCCCGATCTGCTCGAGCGCGATCCCGAAAACAAATGGCTCGCACGCGGGCCCCGTTTCCGGCTCATGGGAGAGTTCATCCGCGATAACGCACTCGCGGCAGCCGGCTTGCTGGTCCCCACCATCGGAGGCCCGGGCGTCAAACCGTATCAGCCTCCAGGTCTATGGAACGAGGTCAGTCTCGACGGAAACGTCCGGTTCGTTCAGGACCACGGCGAAAAGCTGTATCGCCGAAGTCTGTACACCTACTGGAAGCGCTCCGCGCCGGCTCCGGCATTCACCATCTTCGACGCACCAACCAGAGAGAAGTGCACGCTCCGCCGCGGTCGCACGAACACCCCCCTCCAGGCGCTCGTCACCATGAACGACCCCCAGTACGTCGAGGCTGCCCGAGTGCTCGCCGAACGCGTCCTCAGGCAACAAACCGAACTGGACGGTCAATTGACGCTGGCGCATCGGCTGGTGACGGGACGCTCCCCCTCACCCTCTGCACTCAGACTTCTGCGAGAGTCCTACCACGAGGAACTCGCCGTGTTCCAAGCCGACCCCGAGCGGGCGAAAGCGCTGATTTCGATCGGAGAGGCATCGCGTGACGAATCGATCGACCCCGCCGTCCACGCCGCGATGACCACCATCGGCAGCCTGCTGCTGAACCTCGACGCCACCCTCACTCGAAGTTGATGCAGGCTTCACAATACGCAGCCGTCTCATCCGGCACAGGGTTCAGACAACCTGGCCCAACCGACCACTCCCGAACATCCTGGACAGAACCTCCCGAGCAGAGCCACCGCCATGGATCCCTTGCTTGAGTTCCAGCAGAACCTCACTCGCCGCCAGCTCCTCCGCAATTCTCTCCGTCCCGTCGGTGCAGCCGCGCTGGCGTCACTGCTCGGAGTGCAGGCAACCGCGCCTGCAGCTGACGGGCCTCTCTCGGCTGTCGCAAACGGGGGACTCCCCGGCCTGCCGCACGTCGCCCCCAAAGCCAGACGGATCATCTACCTGTTCATGTGCGGCGGTCCCAGCCACATCGACACCTTCGACTATCACCCGGAGATCCGGAAACTCCACGGACAGGAGCTGCCCGATTCGGTCCGGCAGGGCCAGCGGATCACCACGATGACCTCCGGGCAGTCGTCTTTTCCCGTCGCGGCGCCGATGTTCGAGTTCAAACAGTACGGCGACCACGGGACCTGGGTCAGCGAAATCCTGCCCCACACGGCTGGAATCGTCGGCGACATCTCCATCGTCAAGAGCGTGCATACCGAGGCGATCAACCACGATCCGGCGATCACCTTTATCAACACCGGAGCACAGCAGCCCGGACGCCCCAGCATGGGCGCATGGGTCAGTTACGGACTGGGAAATCCCAACCGCAATCTCCCCTCCTATATCGTCATGATCTCCCGCGGACCCGGGCAGAAACAGGCTCTCTATTCGCGACTCTGGGGAAGTGGCTTCCTCCCCTCGAAGCATCAGGGGGTCGCCCTCCGCTCCGGCAACAGCCCCGTGCTCTATCTCAACGATCCCGACGGCATCGATTCCTCGATGCGACGGAGAATGCTGGACCGCATCGCACGGCTCAACGAGGAACAGTTTCAGCAGTTCGGAGATCCCGAAACCCGCACGCGCACCGCTCAGTACGAAATGGCCTTTCGCATGCAGACGTCCGTCCCGGGGCTGATGGACCTCTCCGACGAGACGAGCAACACCCTCGCCCTGTACGGTCCCGATGTCGACAAACCCGGCACCTTTGCACGCAACTGCGTCATCGCCCGCCGTCTCGCCGAACGCGGCGTCCCCTTCATTCAGCTCTTCCATCGCGGCTGGGACCAGCACGGCTCGCTTCCCAGACTTCTCCGCGGTCAGTGTGAATCAATCGACCACGCCTGTGCCGGCCTGATCAAAGACCTCAAACAGCGCGGCATGTTCGACGATACGCTCGTCGTCTGGGGCGGAGAGTTCGGCCGCACAATCTACTCCCAGGGAAAACTCACCGCCGACGACCACGGACGCGACCACCACGGGAGGTGCTTCACCATGTGGATGGCCGGCGCCGGCGTGAAACGCGGCTTCGAATACGGAAAGACCGACATCCACAGCTACAACATTCTCGAAAACCCCGTCCACATCCGCGATATCAACGCCACCATCCTCAGTCAGCTCGGCATCGACCACCAGCGGCTCAGCTATGTCTACCAGGGCTTCGACCAGACCCTCACCGGACCGGAGGAAGCCCACGTTGTGACAGACCTGCTCGTGTAGAACCGCCCGCCCCTGCCGGCAATGCATCGGCCCGCGGAGCGCTGGCAACGTCCGCCTGCAACACCGGAGAAGCCTCGACCGACGCCGTCTCAACAGCCCAGAGCCTCGCTAGTCCAGAGCCGGAGCTAATACCCGGTCAGCCGCGCAGCGATCGGCATCCGCCGACCACTGCCAAACGCCCGCGGCGAAAGCTTGATTCCCGGAGCCATCTGGCGACGCTTGAACTCGTTCCGGTCCAGTGCCCGCACCACCCAGCGCACCGTCTCCTCGGGGAACCGGTCAAACAGAGACGACGGTGCCTCATCCCGCTCGATCAGGCTCGCCAGAATCTCGTCCAGCACCGGGTAAGGAGGCAGCGAATCCTCGTCGAACTGATTCGGGGCCAGCTCGGCGCTCGGGGCCTTGTCGATGATGTTCTGCGGGATGATCTCCCGCCCCGCCTCCTCATTGATGTACCGCGACAGGGCGTACACATCACGCTTGAGCAGGTCGCTGAGCACGGCAAACCCCCCGCACATGTCTCCGTACAGCGTGCTGTAACCGACCGCCAGTTCACTCTTGTTGCCAGTCGCCAGCGCAATCCAACCA
>CAZUXX010000386.1:0-1061 GCA_964624215.1 uncultured Planctomycetaceae bacterium | reverse complement strand
CATGCCGGTTGGAGCGCGTCATCACGATCGCCCCGCGAATCCGGGCCTGCAGGTTCTGATCCGCCAGGCCCGCCGGTGAACTCGCCAGATCCTGACCGAGAACCGGCAACTCCTCATATGCCTTGTGGACCGTATCGATCGGAATCATCTCCGAGTCGATTCCCAGAGCCGCGACCAGCAACTGCGAATCCTCAATGCTGTGTTCACTGCTGTAGCGGCTGGGCATCATGATCGCATGCACCCGCTCCGGTCCGATTGCCCGCGCCGCGATGGCGCAGGCCAGTGCACTGTCGATTCCCCCCGACAGCCCGAGCACACAGTCCGTGAACCCGCACTTGCGAAGGTAATCCTTCAAACCCAGTGTCAGTGCATCAAGGAGCAGTTGCTCGCGCGACGGAGACCGCGGCTCGATCGCACGGGGAGGCCGCTGAAGATCAATCACCGCCAGATCCGACTCAAACCCCAACAGTTCAAGCACAACCTCCCCCCGACCATCCATGACGAAACTGTGTCCGTCGAACACCAGGTCATCATTCCCCCCCACCTGGTTGCAGAACACAAACGGAAGATTGTGGATCGCCGAATGTCTCTGCATGATCCGCCGACGCCGGTTCGGCTTGTTGATCTCGAACGGGCTCGCCGAAAGGTTGATCAGAATCTTCGCATCGGCCTCGGCCAGCTCCAGAACCGGATTCGCCCCATGAGGATCCACGTGATAGAAGGTGTCCGGTTCACCCCACCAGGCGTCCTCACAAATGTGGACCCCCAGGGGCACACCCTGAAAGTGCATCAGCCGGGCCTGCTCTCCCCGCACGAAGTACCGCTGCTCGTCGAACACGTCGTAGTTCGGCAGCAGGAACTTGTGTATGCGGTCGACAACGCGTCCCTCGTATAACAGCGATGCGGCGTTCGCAACACGCTCGACCGGCAACCCCCGATTCGTCGGATGCCCCACCAGCACCCCCACATCGCCGGGCAGTTCGCTAGCAAGCCGTTCGACGTGAGCATCGCATGCCGCCGTAAACCCGTAACGAAGCAGCAGATCCTTCGGCGGATAGCCG
>CAZUXX010000385.1:2854-4455 GCA_964624215.1 uncultured Planctomycetaceae bacterium | reverse complement strand
AGGTCAATTGCCTGTCGAGTTCTGACTGGCGCTCCCAGAAGAGGTACGACAGGGTCGGATCCTTGACGCGCTCGATCCTCACGTTGAAGAGTCGCCGCTTGAGGAGCACCGGGTGGTAGGGCAGCGGTCGATAGTGGAGGACCGGTGCCTCGCGGTATCGACTTTCGCGAAACTCGCTCCATGCGGATTCTGCATTGGTCGGGGTCACCTGCAGGAGAAAGTCGAAGGAGGCGGCCAGCCGTCCCAGTTCGCGGTCAACTTCTTTGGCGACGGGCGAGAGTACCGATGGCCCCAGCGACTCGAAGTGCACGGCAGTTGAGGATCGAACTCCGGTGAATCGGGCGATCCCCCGTCGCAGGGCACGCGACAGCTGCTTCCGCAGGATCTGCAGAACCAGAGGATAGAGTGCTGTTGACCCCGGCTCCCGGTAGACCGGATGGCATTCGAGCCCCAGCAGCACGCACGCCGGCAATTCATCGACAGAGACAATCGGAGCCATCCCGTGCGGAGCGACCGCCGGCTCGTCGCGCACCGTCACCTCGGCGGTGTTCCGTGCGATCCTGATCCGGCCCAGAGCCGTCCGGAGAGTGTCAATCGTGGTCGGCAAGCTCTCCGGTTCGGAACTGACCACAGTGAACCGGGGCTGCAGATTCGTCGTCGACCCGGCGGGCTGTTCGGTGGGGGACCAGAGTTCGATGAGGAGAACGACTCCGAAATGCTCCTGCAGCGTTTCGGTTATCGCCTGGACCAGTCGCGAGACGCCTGTGTGATAACGAGGGTCTCCCGGAGCGATCACGAACGAGGCCTCGGTGGTGACGAGCTCCCTGGTCCCCGGGTCGTCGCGCTGCGGGATACGGTAAATGCACAGGAAGGGGAGCTGCCGGTCAATCCGCACCAGTCCGCGTCCGGGCAGCCGGCGACGAATTCGCTGATTTCGTGCCAGCCGCTGACGGACGACCTGGGTCACCCGATCGAAGCGGCGCTCGATCGTCGTCCGTTCGTCGGGCCTGGTCATGATCGATTCAATGTTTCTTCGATACCGGGGACGGTCGATTGCAGTGCACGGAAGAGCTGATCGACGGCGACGAAATCACACGCGCCGGTCCACTCGTTCATGAAAACCTTCTTGAATTCGATCGCGATGCCGCAGACCTGCCGAGGAAACTGCTGATGAATCCAGCGGACGAAGTTCCCTCCCTGAAACTTCACGTTCTCCCGCACATCGAGATGTCGACCATTGAGATTGAAGGCCCGCAAGTCACTGAGGAATCTGTCGACGACGGGGCTCCAGTACTGGCGGTCCATCGTTCCGGTACCGATATTGATTTCCGGATTCTGTTCGGCGTCGGCAGGTGGTGATGCGGGGCCGTTCCGGAGGTGGTTGTACGAATGAATGTCGTAGACCACGACGCGGCCGTACCGCTCGATCAGACGTGTCAGCACTTCGCTGCAGGTGCGGTAAAAGCCGTCGTACAGCGACAGTGAGCGCCTGACGAGGTCCGGTTCGAGGGGCTCGTTCCAGACGTCAAGGCCCCACGCCTCCTCGGGACGTCTGTAAACCGCATGATCGCGTGGACGATTCAGATCGACTTCAAAACGTG
>CAZUXX010000385.1:0-2844 GCA_964624215.1 uncultured Planctomycetaceae bacterium | reverse complement strand
CGCAGACCGATCACCTGCGTCGAAGCGACCTGAGTCCATCCGGCCGTGTAAGGATCTTCCTCCCGCAGACGCTCGGCTTCGTCGAGCCTGATGACACGTGCTACATCGTCGCTGAGTTCGTGTCCATTGTGGATCGCGGCTGCAACGATCGGCCCTGCGCCACGGTGGATCACCAGATGTGCCGAGAGCGACATCTTTCATCCCCTGAACAATATCATTTACGAAAAGATCAATTCGCAAATCCCATACCGGGAAGCAGCGGGATCGGCCGGGGCCCCCGGGGCGGAGTGCCGGTCCGGATTCGCTCCGGGATCGACCGGATTGATCGCTCCGCCATCAGCACCGGGGGACGATGGATTCTTCCGCAGTGCAGGGATCGTGAAGGGGCACCCGAAACCTGATAAGTTGCCGGGCCAGGAACCCGGACTCAGCGGAACGAAGCGGCAGACAATGGAAGACGGCGATCAGCGACTGGACGAATGCGGGGACGACGATGCGCCCGCTCTCGTGACACGGGACGACGACCTCGTCGCCGAGCCGGTGCAGATCACCGTAGAGGCGCGGGCACACGGGTGGCGGCTGGATCATTACCTCTCACGACTGTTTCCGAACTACAGCCGCGCCGAGTTTCAGCGAGCGATTACGAGTGGCGCGATCACGCACAACGGACTTGTGGTGAAGCCGTCCCGGCGGCTGCGGGTGAACGACCGGTTGTCGGTCTCGCTGCCTCCACAGCCGGAGGAAGGTCTGCTGGCGGAAGACATCCCCATCTCGATTCTGTACGAAGACGATGAGCTCGCGGTTATCGACAAGCCGGCGGACATGGTCACGCATCCGGGGAAGTCTCACTTCCGGGGGACGCTGGCTGCAGCGGTGCAGTTCCACTTCGATTCCCTGTCGAGTTCGGCGGGCCAACTGCGTCCGGGAATCGTTCACCGGCTGGACCGTGATACGACTGGCGTCATTGTCATCGCCAAGAACAACCAGACTCATCATCGCCTGAGCGGACAGTTCGAGCGGCGGGAAGTCATCAAGGAATACCGTGCGCTCGTGCGCGGCGAAATCGATCGGCAGACCGGGGTCATTGACACCTGGCTGCGGGTTCATCCGCGTGCCCGCGAAAAGATGATCGCCTGTGAACCGGGCGAAGGCGCGCGGCACGCTGTGACCTACTACGAGGTCCTCGAACGGTTCGACGGATTCAGCTATGTGAAGCTGCTGCCGAAGACCGGGCGCACGCACCAGCTGCGTGTTCATCTGCAGTCCCTCGGACATCCGATTGTGGCCGATCGGGCGTATGGCGGTCACCGGGAACTGAAGCTTTCCGAACTGACACGTTCCGGGAGCCTTGCATCAGACCGCATCGATACGGACGATACGCTCATCAGCCGGCAGGCTCTGCACGCCTTTCGCCTGCAGATACGGCATCCGGTCACCGAGCGGGAGCTGGTGTTTCAGGCGGACCTGCCTGAGGACATGCAGCGCACGCTCGATGCACTCCGTCAGTATCGGGCTGTCCGGAAGTCCCGATAATCCCTCCCTCCGCAGCGCGTCCCACCGAGTCTCCCCCCATGAAGGTCGCCAAAGTCCGTCTCGCGGATGGCAGCACGCGACTGTGCGTCGTCGAAAACGGTTGCATTCAGTTACTCGATCTGTCGCAGGTAGAAACGTGCCGCACACTGGCCGATATCCTCCACAGCGACGAGCCGGCCGGTCTGGCGAACTTTCTGATCGACCCCCACGGGGGGCGGATCAAGTCGGATGAAGTCACCTTCCTGGCCCCGATTGACCGACAGGAAGTCTGGGCCGCGGGGGTGACGTACAAGCGCAGCCAGATCGCGCGCATGGAAGAGTCGGAAAGCGGAGCCAGTCACTACGACCGCGTCTACACCGCCGACCGGCCGGAGCTGTTTTTCAAGGCGAACCGCCATCGGGTCTCCGGGCCCGGTGAACCGGTGCGGGTGCGGGCCGACAGTGAATGGTCGGTTCCCGAGCCGGAATTCGCCCTCGTGCTGAACCCGGAGATGCGGATCGTCGGGTACACGGTCGGTAACGACATGTCCGCCCGCGATATCGAAGGGGAGAATCCGCTGTACTTGCCGCAGGCGAAGGTCTATCGCCAATGCTGTGCCCTGGGCCCGTGCATCCTGTTGGCTGAGGGACCGCTCGCTTTGGAGGAAACGAGGATTTCCATGACCATCCGCCGGGGTGGCCGCAATGTCTTCGAAGGGGAAACCGATCTGGGGCAGTTGAACCGCTCGCTGGAGAGCCTCGCCGGCTGGCTCGCACGCGACAGCGATTTCCCGTTTGGTGCGATCCTCCTCACCGGGACGGGAATCGTCCCGCCGGACGAGTTCGCCTGCCAGCACGGCGACGAGGTTTCCATTGAGATCACCGGGATCGGGCGGCTGACAAACCCGGTGGTCAAGGGTGCAAGCCCTGCCTGAATCCTCGCCCGGATCCGGTTCGACGAACGTCCCGTTGACGACACGCCCCGCATCGCAGCAGAGGGCTTCCGCCAGCAATGCGACGTGTTCCTTGATTGTGTCCATTCATCGCGCCGACGCGGTCGATGGACCTCAACTCTGATGTCAGCGAAGCGTGCGGGAAAAGAGAGGTCGTCACTCGTCTCGCACAGAGCGCGCGCCGTGAGTCCCTCGGTGGTCCTGACAACGGCGAAATTCTCAACGGCAGTCGTTTTCCGGGGAACCTTTGCATCAAGAGGGGTCGATGGGTTAGTTTGTGAAGGCATCGCGCGTGTGGGCCGTTGTCGACAGAGGCGTGTGCGGGCAGTCGGGGTTGAGGGAGTGGGGCTCCATGAAGGACGTTCGTCACAACCTGGCT
>CAZUXX010000384.1:0-4460 GCA_964624215.1 uncultured Planctomycetaceae bacterium | reverse complement strand
AAGCAGCGGTGGATTCTTCGCAGCAGTACAGGCAAGCTGTCGAAGTACGATCCGATTGACGCACGCGAAACGATCGAGACTGCGAAGGAGGCACTCGCGTTCCTCAAGACGGACTCCGGCTGCAGTGACCTCGATCCCGATTATCGTCAGGCCCGGTGCCGCGTTCTCGAACGGACACTCATCCGTCCGCTGCGGGCGTATCAGGACGAGCAGACGGCCAAGCTGCGAAAGATCGAGGAGCGGCAGGCGGCCGAGAAGCAGAGCAACGTGGTGAAGTAGAGCCTGTCCGGCATTCTTTGCCTCGGCATCCGGATCACGCCGCCCTGCAAAGCGGCAGGCTGGCACAGCCGGTGACGCTATACTGTGGCTGGATGTCATCCGGTCTTTCCCTGCGCGGGGACCGGGCTCAAACGCTCGGGGCTGCTCTCCATGCCGAAGGTTCTGCTGTTCACTGACGAACTGTTCGAGAAGCACCAGACCGGCGCCCACCCGGAGTCCCCGCGGAGGCTGGAGGCGTGCAGGAAGATGCTTCGGGAAACCGGACTCCAGTCCCGCTGTACTGCAGGCACCTTGAGGTCGGCCTCGACGGAGGAACTCACCCGTATCCATGCGGCCGCCCATATCGACCGGGTGGGAGAGCTCGCACGCGAGGGAGGGGGACGCCTGGACCCGGACACGGTCGTCAGCCCGGAATCCGAGACGGTTGCGCGTTCTGCCGCGGGGACGGCACTGGCTGCAGTCGACCACGTCCTCGAGGCTGATACGGAGACCCGTCGGGCACTGTGCCTTGTCCGTCCACCGGGACATCACGCCCTGGCAACGCGGGCGATGGGATTCTGTCTGTACAACAACATTGCGCTCGCCGCGGCTCATGCCCGCGAGGCTCATGGACTCTCCCGTGTACTGATCGTGGACTTTGATGTTCACCACGGCAACGGGACGCAGGACGTCTTTTACGCCGACGGGAATGTCCACTTTCTGTCGCTGCATCGCTGGCCGTTCTATCCCGGGACCGGTGCCCAGGACGAAACGGGCACCGGCGATGGTGTCGGTGCAACGTGGAATGTTCCGTTGCAGTACGGGATCAGTCGCCGTGACTATCTCGCTGCTTTCGACCGAACGCTGGAACTGGCTGCTTCCCGCTGCCGGCCTGAACTGGTGCTGATCAGTGCGGGGTTCGATGCCCACGCGGCCGATCCGATTGGTGATCTGGGGCTGGAATCCGAGGATTTCGGCACCCTCACGCAGCGAATCTGCGAGGTCGCCGAAAGCTGGTGCGACGGCCGCGTCGTCAGCCTGCTGGAAGGGGGGTACCACGTCGACCGGCTGGCCGAGTCGGTGCAGGCGCATCTTGAGACGCTGCTCGACCACGCATAGAGTTCGCGGACGAGATCCCGGACAGGATGTCGTGGCGGCGCCAGGGACAGTACTCGCCCTGCGGCGCTCAAGGGTAATGTTGCCAGTGACACTGGCCAATACTGGATACGCTCGATTCAGGAGCGTGAAGTGGAGAGTCAGGTTCCGGCGACGGGATCTCCCGTCGACAGGTGCGCTCGATGGGTCCGGACTCTCCCGATTCGAGAACCGGATTCCTCTCCATGCAGATTCTCCTTGCGAACGATGATGGCATTCATTCCCCCGGCTTGCGGGCTTTGTGTCAGGCGGCCTCGCGGCTGGGGGACGTCCAGGTTGTCGCTCCGCTGACCGAACAGAGTGGAGTCAGCCACCGGATTACCTACCTGCACCCGATTCTGGCCCGCGAGATTCTGGAGAACGACGGGGGGCACTACGGCTGGGCCGTCGATGGAAGTCCCGCTGACTGCGTGAAACTGGGCATTCTGGAGTTCTGTCCTCGCCGCCCGTCGCTTGTCCTCAGCGGTATCAACTCCGGAGCGAATGTCGGTATCAACGTCAAATACTCCGGCACGGTGGCCGCGGCGATGGAAGGGGCCATCTTCGGAATCACGTCGATCGCCATTTCGCTGGCGCAACGGACACCGCCCGACTATGTGGCGACGGCCGAACGGGCCATCACTCTGGTCGAGCAACTGCTGGAGCAGGCTCCGGAAGGGACGTTGTGGAACATCAATTTTCCCGACACCACGCCGGCTGGTCCCAAGGGGGTTCGGGTCTGCTCCATGGCGGTCAAGCGGCGTTCGGAACGGGTCGACAAGCGGACCGATCCTCGCGGCCGACCGTATTACTGGAGCGGTCTCGACCCGATCAGCGGTCACGAGCTGGAACCGGGCAGCGATGTGCGCGAACTGAGCGACGGATACGTCACCGTGACCCCGCTGCAGTTCGACCTGACGGAGCGGCATCTGCTGCAGCAGACTGATCCGCAGCGCCTGCGGCTGTGATGCAAGACGGCCCACCTTGTGCCAATGTATCGGCCCTGTTCGATGCGATTGCGAGTCGCTATCGTGATTCGTCCGCGGATTGTCGCTCGTTTCCCCGCTGCGCAAGACGAACACGATGGTCGAAGCTTCCCACGGTTGGCTGCTGAAAGTAACGCTGTGTCTGGTGGCTTTCAGCCTCTGTACCGCAATCGCGGTCGGTGAGGTTTACACGACGCCGGAACAGGCCCGAGCGAGCGAAGTGTTCCGGTTGCAGGGGGAGTACACGAATGCCGAAGTCGGTGTGCAGGTGATCGCGCTCGGGCAGGACGAGTACCGGGTCGTGATCTTCAAGGGTGGGCTGCCGGGGGCAGGTTCTGACGGGAAGGACCGCCAGGAACTTGACGAGACGTCCACCGGCGTGCAGGCGATGATCGAGTCGCTCGAACTCGAGAAGGTGGAACGAGTCAGCCCGACGCTCGGTGCGAACGCCCCCAGGGGAGCGATCGTGCTGTTTGACGGAAGCCGCGAATCACTTGAAAAGCACTGGCGACCGGGTGCGCAGCGAACCGACGACGGATTGCTGATGCAGGGGGCGACCTCGATTGAGACGTTTCGGGATTACACGATCCACCTCGAATTCCGGACCTCCTTCATGCCGGAGGCCCGTGGTCAGGCCCGTGCCAACAGCGGCCTGTATCACCAGGGGCGTTACGAGACGCAGATTCTCGATTCCTTCGGACTGGAAGGGAAGAACAACGAGACCGGCGGCATCTACACGGTGCGTGATCCGGATGTGAACATGTGCCTGCCTCCTCTGAGCTGGCAAACATACGACGTCGATTTCACGGCTGCCCGCTGGGACGAATCCGGCAACAAGGTTTCGAATGCCCGCATGACGGTGATGCTCAACGGCGTCGTCGTGCAGCGCGATGTCGAGGTTTCCGGGCCGACCCGGGCGGCTCCGCTCCCGGAGACCCCCGAGGGGGGACCGATTTATCTGCAGGATCACGGCGATCAGATCCGCTTTCGAAACATCTGGGTGCTGCCCCGCGATGCCGAACGCGAAGCGCTTCGTCCGATCGTCCCGGCATTCGAACGCTTCCACACGTCGGTGGTTGCGGATTCCGTTGTCGGAGGGCGGCTGCTGCTGGGCGAGCTCGCCTGCACCAAATGCCATGCGGCCGACACGGGGTTGCAGCAGGCTCTGCTTGTCAAGGAACCCCCGATTCTGACCGAGGTCGGCAGCCGGCTGCATCCCGAATGGATCCGGGATTTCCTCGTCGATCCTCACAGTGTGAAGCCGGGACCCACCATGCCCCAGCTGCTCGGAGCGCTTCCTCCTGAGGAACGCGAGCAGGCGGCGACGGCACTGACGAACTTCCTGCTCTCCACCGGGCGCGTCGTTCCAAGGATGCCGGATCGTTCGGCGGCACAACGGGGAGCAAAGCTGTTCCACGAGATCGGCTGCGTGCAATGTCACGCGCCGCGAGATGGTCGCACGGTCCCGGAAGGCTCATCGGTCCCGCTGGCGGAACCCGGGGCGAAGTACAGCTACGACGGTCTGAAGAACTTTCTGAAAAACCCTCACCAGGTGCGTCCCTCGGGACGCATGCCTGGCTGGCCGGTGGAGGAGAAGCTGCTGGACGATCTGACGTCGTACCTGATTGGCGAAGTCAGCTTTCGCCCGCTGAATCCCAACGTGATGGTGGAGGTTTACCACGGGAACTGGAGTGATCTCCCCGATTTCGCCTCACTCACCCCGGTTCACACCGGGCCCTGGGCGGGACTGGATGTTTCGGCCGGTGGCCGCGCAGACAGGTTCGGACTCGTGTTCAGTGGCTACCTGCCGATTGAACATTCGGGGAAGTATCGCTTCCACCTGGGATCCGACGACGGCAGTCGACTGACGATCGGCGAGACGGTCGTCGTGACGAACGGAGGGATTCATCCTCACACGGAAGTGTCGGGAGACATTGAGCTGGACAAGGGAGTTCATCCCATCCGGGTGGAGTACTTCGAACAGGGAGGAGAAGAGAGTCTGACGCTGCAGTTCGAGGGGCCACGGACACCGCGGCAGGATGTCTCGCATTGCCTGCAAATGACCCCCGACGGCAATCCCGA